>CAZTZA010000027.1:0-5249 GCA_964618015.1 uncultured Spirochaetaceae bacterium
AGTCTCTAGTGCACTCTCTAACGGCTCCAGAAAAGCAAATGTGTGGACCGAGGTGCGTCCTACGGCGACGATGACTTCGTCAGGTAGAACCTCCGAACCTTCATCCTCTTCCCATTTGCCCCGCTCAATGAAGTCTTTGTTATCCGGAACTCGTGGGAGAACAACCGCCCTTCGTTCGATACGCTGGCGCATTGTTTCAGGGCTGTCGTCGACACGCCAACGAGAAGGAAGGGCGAAACGACCGGTAATTAGTACTAGGCCGTCCTGCGTTAGGCCGGCCATCGGCATGCCTTGGGCGGCTGGGTTGAGAGTAGAGTAGGGGCCATCCCAACTATTTCCGTTGTCAGTCGATATCATCTTCTGCAGTCGTCTCGTCCCACTTTCTTCTCGGAGATACATCACCAGCTTACCGTCTGGGCAAACCAGAACGCTAGCCTCTCCAAGTTGATAGCTGGGATCAGAGCAAACAACCTGAGACATTCCCCAGGAGTCGCCGCTGTCTGTGCTACGGGTAACTTGTTGTAGTACCTGACCAGTCTTCTCGTGGTAGAAGTTGGTGGATAGGAGCCAATCACCGTTTGGTAGCTCAGTAATCTTATCAGGACAGATGCCAGACACTGTTGTGTGCTGAGGTTCTGTCCAGGAATTACCATCATCGCTGCTGTACCAGATGGCATTGTGGGCACTACCGCCCCATTCTCCGGGCGGATAATTATAGTTGTCGCATGTTATGGCAATACGGCCATCTTTTAGTTGTTGAATTTGGGGACAGTTCCATGTCGACAGCACTCCGCTGGAACGATCCTGATCGTCAATGACCTGGCGTGAAGACCATGTATGTCCGAAGTCGTCGCTGAAGCGTAAAATCAGTCGGCAAAAGGTGCTGGCGACATGGCCGTTACGTTCGCGATAGATGAGCAGTACACGACCGCTACTAGTTAAACAAAGATCAGGAAATGCTTCATACACATTGTCATCGCGTGAAATTGTGAATTTTTCAACTGCCATATATATATTGGATAACTCATTAAACAGGCATGATGCAAGCCGTCGGCGAAGGAAAGATGGTTGTTTCTATCCTAATTCACTGATATAAATAATTTGCCGATGGCAAAGTTCGTTATTCGTCGCATATTCCTGATGATCCCAACCCTGATTGCTGTTTCAATGCTTTCATTCCTGATTATTCAGGCCCCTGCTGGTGATTTTGTTGATAATTACGTGGCTGCGCTAAAACAAATGGGTCAAATTGTCGAGCAGGGGCAAATTGATATGTTTCGAGAGAGGTACGGGTTAAACCAGCCCTTACATGTCCAGTACCTTAAGTGGGCGCGCAACCTCATACGCGGAGACTTGGGAAGATCATTCGCCTGGAATCAGTCGGTTAAATCACTCATCATGGAACGTCTGCCCTGGACCATTCTGATCGCCTTCAGCTCACTCTTGGTTGTATATACAATTGCTATACCTATTGGCAATACATCGGCAATAAATCAATACTCTAAAAGGGATTATATTTTTACCAGCATAGGGTTCGTCGGTTTAGCTGTTCCTAACTTTCTTTTTGCTTTGATCTTTCTATGGCTGTTTTTTTTGTGGACGGGCAACGCAGCAGTGGGGCTATTCTCTCCGAAGTATATGACCGCGGAATGGAGTTTAGGAAAGTTCTTTAATCTGCTTTCCCATCTATGGATTCCTGCGGTAATCGTTGGTACCGCTGGAACTGCCAGTCTGATCCGAATCATGAGGGCGAATATGCTTGATGAGCTGCAGAAGCCATACGTAATGGTAGCCAGAGCTAAGGGTTTATCCGAGCGGCGGTTGCTTTACAAATATCCATTTCGAGCCGCTGCAAATCCAGTGGTAAGTACAATTGGTTATACTCTGCCTGAAATGGTCAACGGAGCTTTATTAACGTCGATCGTTTTAGGATTGCCAACGATAGCGCCAGTGTTGCTCTCGGCGCTACTTACTCAGGACATGTTTCTAGCCGGCAGTATCATTTTCATTCTCAGCACATTGACTGTAATTGGCACGTTGCTTTCGGATATTTTACTTGCTTGGCTTGATCCTCGAATTCGAGAGGCTATCTAGGAAATGGCCCAGAAGAAGGAAACATCTGCAATCGCTGGTGTGGCAGCGGAAGAGCGAGTATTTATTGCTTCTCAGTGGCAACTGATCCGCTGGAAGTTCTTGCGTCATCGAGTTGCAGTTGCAGCTCTCGTGATTCTCGGGATGTTCTATTTTGGGGCAGCTTTTGCTGAATTCGTGGCCCCGTATGATGCTAGACAGCATGATCAGTACCGAGTTCTTCAGAATCCTCAGCGAATTAGGTTCGTTGATTTAGAGGGTCACTTTAGCTTGAGGCCGTTTGTCTACGGTTTCACGCAGACGATTAATCCGGTGACCTTCCGTAAAGAATACACGCTCGATCCGGAACAGCGTCACTCGCTATCTTTTTTTGTACGTGGTGACTCGTACCGATTTTGGGGCCTATTCGATTCTGACGTTCATCTGTTCGGATTCGAAGGGGGGCGAGGCTATATTTTTGGGGCAGATGCGCTCGGGCGTGATGTGCTTTCGCGAATTATCTATGGTGCTCGTATTTCACTCACGGTAGGGCTTGTGGGAATTGCACTGAGTTTTGTACTCGGAATTGTGCTCGGGGGCATATCGGGATACTTTGGTGGCCCGATTGACGTAATTATTCAGCGAATCATCGAATTTCTGCTGTCGATTCCGACACTGCCTTTATGGATGGGCCTAAGTGCTGCATTGCCGCCCCACTGGAGTGTTACCAAGTTATATTTTGCAATCGTAATAATTTTGTCGTTTGTCGGTTGGACTTGGCTGGCGAGAGTCGTGAGGGGTAAGTTCCTTTCAGTACGGGAGGAAGATTTTGTTACGGCAGCTCAGATGAATATTGCCGGTAGGGGCTATATTATCAGGCGCCATCTCTTACCTTCTCTGTATAGCTATATTATTGCTGCTCTTACTCTTTCGGTTCCCGGCATGATTATAGGAGAGACGGCGTTGAGCTTCATTGGTCTTGGAATGAGAACTCCAGCCATTAGCTGGGGGGTACTGCTGCGCGATGCACAAGCTTTAAGAGTTTTAGCGAATGCACCGTGGTTGTTAATTCCGGCATTGTTCGTGATCGTTTCAATTCTCGCGTTTAACTTTCTGGGTGATGGGTTGCGCGACGCCGCCGACCCTTATGCCTCCATCTGATGTCTGATCAGGTTGGCACTGAGAATAGAACGTTACTTAGCGTTCGTGGACTTAAAACCCATTTCTTCTCCCGTCAAGGTACGGTCAAAGCCGTAGACGGGTTGAACTTCGATATTGCTCCTGGGGAGACTTTGGGGATTGCTGGGGAAAGTGGTTGTGGTAAGAGTGTGACTACCCAGTCAATCCTAAGGATCGTTCCAAAGAATGGGTCGATTGTGGCAGGAAGTATCAACTTCAATTCACCAAGTCAGGGACAGGTAGATCTGGTGAAGATGGATCCTAAGGGCAAAGACATACGTGAAATCCGTGGAGCCGAGATTTCTATGGTGTTTCAGGAGCCGATGACTTCATTTTCAGCTATGCATACTATTGGTAATCAGATTATCGAGGCGATTGTTCTGCACCAGAACATTACAAAGAAGCAGGCGAGAGTTGAGGCCATAGAGATGCTTGATAGAGTTGGGATGCCTCAGCCAACTCAGACTATAGACTCATACTCGTTCAATCTCAGTGGTGGCATGCGTCAGCGCGCAATGATTGCTATGGCGCTCTCATGCCGGCCTCGTCTTTTGATTGCCGACGAGCCCACAACTGCGGTTGATGTAACAATTCAAGCGCAGGTTTTGGAGTTAATCAAAGATCTCCAGAAAGAGTTGGAAATGGCTTTGATAATCATAACCCATGACTTGGCAGTGATTGCAGAACTGGCGGATCAGGTGTTGATTATGTACTTAGGGCAGGAAGTTGAGTCGGCTTCCGTAGATGACATTTTCTACGAGCCTAAACACCCGTATACACGCGGGCTACTTGCTTCCATTCCTCAGTTGGGGGAAGGGTCTGAACAGGCGATTACTCCTATTAAAGGGTCAGTGCCGACACAAATTGAGACTGTGAAGGGTTGTTTGTTTCACCCACGTTGTCCTGAGTTTATTCCGGGGATATGTGATGGCGTCGCTCCTCAGCGACTGGAAGTAGCGGAAGGGCATAGTACTGCATGCCATCTTTATTCTGGGAAAGATGATGAATAGGATAAAAGCAGTGTTTGAAGGTGCAGGTGCTGTCGTTGGCGATACCAAAGAAAATGATGCAGGTGTTGACATTGAGCAAACCGCTAAATCCGGTGCAAAAATCACCTGCCATGGAGACTGATTGATGTCCAACGGAACGCCGCTTCTAGAGGTCAAGAATCTAAAGAAATACTTTGTGCGCACTCGTGGGTTCCGTCGCCAGGTTACAGGGAACGTGAAAGCGGTTGACGATGTGAGTTTCACTGTGCACTCCGGAGAAACTTTGGCTCTCGTGGGAGAGAGCGGTTGCGGAAAGACGACAACAGGTCGATGTATTCAGCGGGCCATAGACCCCTCGTCAGGAGAGGTTTTGTTCCATACTGATGAGGAAAATGCTGTAGATATTTCTATGCTGAATCGGCGTGATCTTAAGGAAATTATGACCCAGATGGGTATGATCTTTCAGGATCCTTTTTCTTCACTCAATCCACGGATGACTGTTTTTCAGACGATCGCCGAACCATTTGTTATACATCGGACTATTAAGAGTCGAGAGGAGATGGAGGACCGTGTTGCCGAGCTGCTGCGAATGGTGCGTCTGGATCCGGTTTATATGATGCGTTATCCCCACGCATTTAGCGGTGGACAGCGTCAACGAATTGCCATTGCGCGAGCCCTTGCTCTTATGCCCAAATTTATTGTTGCCGACGAGCCTGTTTCTGCCTTAGATGTATCCGTGCAGGCTCAGATTCTTGAGCTCCTACGCGATCTCCAGGAAGAATATGGGTTTGCTTATCTTTTTATCGCTCACAACCTAGCGGTAGTTGAGTATTTTAGTGAACGGATCGCTGTGATGTACGTCGGAAAGATCGTAGAGTTAACCACTGCCCGCAAATTGTTTTCAACTCCGAAGCATCCCTATAGCGAAGCTTTGTTTTCAGCGGTCCCAAAGCCAGATCCGAGCCATCAGAAGGAACGTATTTTATTGAGTGGGGAGATTGGTGATCCAGC
>CAZTZA010000027.1:5259-12509 GCA_964618015.1 uncultured Spirochaetaceae bacterium
GTTATTCCCTCCCTCGCTGTCGCTTATCAAAACAATTATGTAAAGAAATGGATCCGCCTCTAGTAGAGGTCGGAGGCGACTCAGAGGAGCCACATTTCGCCGCTTGTCATTTTGCTGAGGAGCTTCAACTGTCTGGCGTTAGTTGACACTGATTTGTTGTCCAATAGATAATATCTTCCAATTACGTTTGGGTGTTTATCCAACCTTTAGGTTATATAAACACCTTGGCGAAAAAGGAGATATACATGAGAAAGGTGGTCTTCCTGGCTCTTGTATTGGGCCTCGTTGCTACGATGGGGTTTGGTGCAGGCGAAACGGACGCTGTAGTTGATAGCAGCGCACCGGTTCGAACAGGACAATACGGCGAGGCGCCCATGTTGGCCGCGCTCGTTGCTTCTGGCGACTTACCCCCTGTCGATCAACGACTTCCAGAGACACCTCGAGTGCTCGAGACGGAAGAAATTGGTCGTTACGGAGGAACGCTACAACAAGTACGTAATCTGGATTCTTCGGATTGGCTCGCATGGGTCATGACGAAAGAGCCTCTAACAATAGTTGCTCCAGATTTGCTTAGCACGCTTCCAAATACCGCGAGAACTTTTGAAGTTTCAGATGATGGTACAACTATTACTTTCACTCTCCGACCGGGCATGAAGTGGAGTGATGGCGAGCCGTTTGGAATGCACGACATAATGTTCTGGTACAATGACAACATCAGTAACAAAGAGCTCACTCCAGAGCCTATTAGTTACTTTACTCGGAACAACGAATTGTTAGTTGCTACCCCTGTGGATGATCATACAGTGACGTTCGAGTTCGCTCTTCCTAACAGTCCTTTTGTGGATATGATCGGCAATTGGTGGATGTATTTCGTTCCCCAGTATGCGCCGGCCCATTACCTCCAACAGTTTCATCCGAGCTATACGGATAGCGACACGCTGGATGGGATCATTAAATCTGAGGGATTTACTAATTGGCAGGAGCTTTACCACGCTAAAGACTGTGTCGGGCACCCCTCAAATGGTGTCAACGACCCGGATTGTCCCACGTTAGCTCCCTGGTTATTCCAGGACTCGAAAACCGCTCCAGTACAGACTGGCGTGCGTAATCCATACTATTTCAAGGTTGATTCCGACGGGAACCAGCTTCCTTACATAGATAATATTGAGCGCCCATTGATCTCTGATGAAGAGGCATGGTTGCTCAAGATCGTTGCAGGTGAAGAAGATGTGACACTCGGGTCTTTCGTAGATCCAGGGAAGAACTTTACTTTCTTGAAAGAGAACGAGTCGCGTGGAGACTACCAGGTCAAGGAATTTACTTGGTGGCGTAACCACTCGACGCTGTACTTTAATCACACTACTGATGACGCAGTGAAGGCTGGCCTCTATGCCGACAAAGATTTTCGCATAGCATTGTCGCATGCGATTGATCGAGATGAGATCAACGGATTGCTATTTGGTGGACGCTATACGCCGAGCCAGTTGGCGCCGAACTCAGGACCTCCCGTCCATGGCGAGCGAGAAATGTTTCGACAGTACATCGCGCATGATCCACATACTGCTAATTCGCTGCTTGACTCCGTTGGGATGTCTGCTCGCGGGAGTGATGGGTATCGCCTAGGACCGGACGGTAACTCGATTCAGTTCATTATTTACCATCCGTCTTGGCCCCCTGAGAATCCGGAGCTTGGTGAGCTTATTAAGGGTTACTGGGCCGAAGTTGGGATTAATGCAGCGGTTAAGGCACTTGATGGTTCTGCATATAACGCTTTAGAAGAATCAGATAGTAGCGACATGCGCCTGCGTGTAGGGTACTACGTCGGTCCGCCTATGGTGCCGATCATGAGCCCCAACCTGTTTGCCGGTAACTTTGAGACGGAGGATGATTGGTCTACCTGGATGAACACCGATGGTGCGTCAGGTCATGAACCCCCCGATAATATTAAGCGACTCCGGGAAATTCAGAACGAAATCTATGCTGAAGCCGATCCAGCAGCGCAACTAGCACTGTACGACGAAGCATTTAAGATCCATACCGACAACTTGTATGAGCTTGGAATTTTGGAATGGGATGCATCGACTTCCATGATATACGTTCAAAACAATAGAGTCGGGAATGTTCCTGATCCGATGCCTGGTGAGATTATCCCATCTCAGCGCAGTTCTTGGTTTATCAGGGAATAACAAACGAGTGCAGATAATTTCTGCTTAACTCGCAAGGCGAGTAGTTTGAGGGAGGTACCATTTTTGGTGCCTCCCTTTTTTATAAGTGTTGGATATTTATTTTTATAAGTGTTGGATATTTATCAGGTATCGTGTTCGCGATTCTTTCCTGATAAGATTTATCTCCATTGCTTTCTATGGTCTTAACAAAGACGTGAGGGAGACCCATCCTATTTTAAGGTGATTACCAAAGGTACTGTTGCCATTAATTAAAAAGGTAGCAGTCTTCATGAACGGGTTGTTGGAGCTATGGTTGGGTGCCTTACGCTGGAGTAACGTAGCGAGTTGGCCAGTCTCCTATCATGTCTATGTCAATTACTGGTGGTTCGAGTGACGGTTCGCCAGCATTCTTCCAAGAAATGATTTCATTGATATGGCCCATTTCCCGAACTGCTGTCCATGCTGGTCCGTAGTGAACTAATGGTTCTACCATCCCATTCCAGAAGAACAATCCTTCTGCTCCCTGGTTAGCTAGTCTATCAGCGGTATGTCGCAAAATCGCTGGATTCATACCAGCATGATCCAGGCATGGAACCAATTGACAGTTGGTATCAGAGGTTAGGTTTGCGTATGGTCCAAGGGAGTTGGGAATTTCCCATGGTAGCCCGGTCATATTAAGTTCAGGTAAGTCGGTAAACGGTACTAGGGTATCAACTAAACCGGCTGATACCCAGGCCTGTGGGTCTAACCCGTTAGATAGGTTTTCATCTTCTCCACTCATGACTATGGCGGTGATAGGTAGGTTCAAGGTCTCGCGTAATTCACGCATAAAGGTGGTAATCACACCGGCACGGTATCGTAGCCAGCTTGAGTCAGCAGGATCCATATCTCGGGGATCCTGGCCATACTGTTCACGAAATCCGTCAATAAGCGGCTGTTCGTATTCGACGATTGGATGGCGCCTGTTATATAGCAAGCAAATTCCGTCGATATCATAGGCGGTCATTTCGCGGAACATTTCAATGACATGGGCACGCACCTCAGGGTACGAGAACGATAGTAACGGGCTTGGATTCCCGGAACGATCACGGCCATGCCATTCGGGGTGGCTGTGATATAATGTATTGCCATGAACGTAGTAGTCATGTGGCGGCGGGAGATGAAAGCCTCCTAGGCGGTGGCAGGCATGGAACTCAAGTCCGAGATCATGGGTTTGCTGGCTTGCCACGCGCATTGGATCGTTCCCCGCTGCTCGCCAGCGTCGGTAACATTCTGCTTCGTTTCGGCCCGACGTATGTAAAAAATCTTCGCGACCGAGGGCCTCAGGAGTTCTGTAGCGCGTTTCAAAGTAGTAGGCTAAGTCTCCCATCGCACCTTCCCAGTAGATCCGCGTAAAATCAGTATCAGCATAGCCGATGATGTGGCGACGCAATTCCTCTGGTGTATTGGAGCGGACTAGGGACATATCGTTATGGCCAAAGAGCGGTAGGGTCGGTGAGGGACGTTGAGTAGTGAAGTGGTGTACTTCGCTTTCAGTGAGCGGAACCATCTTCAAGTAAGCGACACTAGCAATAGCGCACCGAGTGTTCTCACCCCCGTCAGCGGTGGTCTCGATCCATTGTGCTTGGCCAAACTCGATATCTGAGCCATCAAGATCGGCTATGCACCAGAAGCACTCGGAGAGCTCCTCGCCGCCAGTGTGTTTGTTCCAGTCGGCAATCGGATCGGCCGGAGGAGGCTGAGTGGGTAGATGCATGATTGAGAAAGTTGGATCCCCGGAAAATCGCACTAGTAGCTGTGCGGGCCCGGCATCATCATAGAGTCCGAAATACCAAGGTTTAAGACGCCATACTCCAATAGAGATAGCGTGCCAGCCGCGTGCTCCCACAGCAAGGCGAACCGGAGGTGCCTTTGTTTCCTGACCGGCTACGATAGCTTTGCCCGATAGCGTCGGGCTGCGGTACGGCAGGACGCGCCATCTGCCGGCTGCTGACTCAGGGGACAGGGCATTAGCCGGAGTGCATTTGTCTAGCGTAGTGAGATAGAAAGGATCATTACCCAGCCATCGGTCAGCATATAAGTCAACTTGGTCACTCATCGAACATAGTTTACCGCGTTTTGGCACGCGACGACGAGTTGAGGGATATTTCAGGAAAATTTCCTTCAGGCTCGCAATAATCTATAGTTTTATGCTGGAGTATCGTAGGAATTGTCCCAGTCTCCTAGGATCTGCAGTGGTATTACGGGTGCTCCAAGGGGATGCTCGCCGGTTTCTCGCCAAGATTCAATTTCTTGGACGTGTCCTAGGTCTCGGACGGCATTCCAAGTGTTCCCATAGTTAACCATTGATTCGACATCAGCCCACCAGAAGAATAGAGCATCAGCTCCATGTGCCGCCAATCCTGCTGCGATCTTCCTTAACTCTTCCGGTCCCAATTCAGCGGGTTGTAGGCAGGGGGAAAGTTGGCAGGTCGAATGTTCAGTGAGTCTGGTAAACTGATCCAGGGCGGTTGGATTGCTCCATGCCCGAGCTGACATGTTCAGCTGAGGAAGATCAGTGAACGGTACCAAGGTGTCAATCAAACCTGCGGTTATCCACCCTTGAGGGTCCAAGGCATTTTCAAGGTTCTCTTCCTTGCTACTCATGACAATAGCGGTAATGGGAAGTCCGAGTTCTTCTTTTAGCTCTCGAGTGAAGGCGGTGAGAACGCCGGCGCGATATCGTAGCCATGTGGGATCGGAGGGATCTATCTCCCGAGGATCCTGGCCATGTTGTTCGCGGAAACCATCGATGAGTGGTTGCTCATACTCCAGCACGGGATGTCGGCGGTTATAGAGCAGACACAAACCGTCTACTTCGTATGCCGCCATTTCTCGGAACATTTCGATAATATGGGATCGAACTTCGGGATAGGCTAAGGAAAGTCGAGGTGTAGGGTTCCCGAGTCGGTTGCGACCACGCCACTCAGGTCGTCTAGCGTAGAGCGAATTGCCATGATCCCAGTAATCATGAATTGGGGGCAAGTGAAAACCTCCAAGACGATGACAGACGTGAAATTCCAGTCCGATATCTTTGGTCTGGTCTCGAGCTACACGTAGTGGGTCGTTATTGCTATCTCGCCAGCGACGCCAGCAACCGGCCTCGTTACGTGCAAATGAGTGGAGAAAATCATCTCTACCTATAGCTTCTGGAGTCCGATGAATAGTGTTGAAGTAGCTCGCCAGGTCTCCCATTGCACCTTCCCAGTAGATGCGTGTGAAATCTGTTTCCGCGAAAGGCACTATATGGCGCTGTAATTCTTCAGCCGTGTTGGTACGGGTTAACATGACGTCGTTGTGACCATGTAGTTCTATTGTTGCCGCGGGGCGTTGGTGAAGTGCCGCTACCTCGGCCTCCTTCAAGGGGACTAATTTAACGTACGCTACGTTGGCGATAGTACATCGTCGAATTTCTGCTCCTTCGCGGCTAGTCTCGATCCAGCTAGGCTGCCCAAACTCGATATCGTTGGAATCTATCTTGATGAGACGCCAGAAGCATTCGGTCAACTCCTCGCCTCCGGTCCATGATTCCCAACCCGCCACTGGGTCCTCTGGAGGAGGTAGAGTAGGAAGTTCCACGATTGAGAATACCGGTTCTCCTGCGATTCGTACCAGAAGTTGTGGTTTACCGGATTCGTGTAGGTACCAGTCCTTAAGTCGCCAGACCCCTATTGATATTGCGTGCCAACCCTGAGCAGGAAGTGATAGGCGAATTGGCGGTGCCTGTGTTTCATGGCCTGCGAGCAGAGAAGTCCCAGAGAATAGCTTGCTGCGATAAGGGAGCACACGCCAACGACCATGTGCAGCATCTTTTGATAGCGCAGATTCTGGTGTGCAACGGTCCATAGAGCTGAGGTATGTAGGGTTACTGCTCAGCCAGCGATCACTATAGAAGTCTTGAGACAAATTCATTCAACTACTATATATGATCTTTAATAGTATAGTATGCATGTCATAGGATTTAGAATAACAATTCGGATATGGTAAAAAACGAAATCAGGCAGGAAAGAAGAAAGAGATTGTTCGGTAATTACACTACAATTCCGACAATGTTTTTTGACGATGAGGAGATGGCTCTCGATGTAGATTCGATGCGTCAAAACGTTCAATTTCTTATAGAACGAGGTTTTAATGCCGATAATTCCACGCTTCTCGTTGGTGGTGCAGCAGGCGACTTTTCGACAATGTCAATTGCCGAGCGAGTTCGTGCTGCTGAAGCGGTAGTTGAAGCATCCTCAGGACTTATCCCAATTGTAATGGGAGCTCAGACCTCCAGTACTCGGGAATTAGTTGAGCTCGTACGGCACGCAGAGCGGGTAGGGGCGGAATTCGTGCAGATCTCTCCGCCATCTTACTTTCGTCATCCTCCTGAAGATTTTCTTGAGTAGCTGATTGCTGGCGCTGAGGCTGCTGATGTAGGAATAGTAGTCTACAATACATATTGGACCAGCTACGGGCTTACACTTGATATGATTGATAGGATCGGTGAGATAGAAAACGTTGCTGGGTTGAAATGGAGCTTTGGACAAAATGGCTGGCTGACCTTCGAACGTGCTGTAGAGGAGTATTCAGAACGTTTTTGTGTAATCGATAATCAGTTAAGTTATGTTAGCAGCCATATCCTTGGAGCACGAGGATTCGAGAACCATGTCGGCAACTATTGGCCTCAGTGGGCAGATAGTTTGTGGGGATTATTGCAGCATGAAAGATATCCAGAGGCTCAACGCGAAATGATGCGTGTCTTGGCGCCGTTTATGACGCTCTGGAAAGAAATGGAAAATGAGACATCTGGAGATGGTTATCTAGATAAGCTCTGTTTGGAGATAGTGGGACTCGGTTCCAGCCGTTGCCGTCCTCCGACGCGGGATCTTCGGGAAAAATTTCGTGGGCGAGCACGTCAGATGCTCATAGACACCGGTGTTCCAGGTGTTCAAGGGACTATCAGTTGAGAACGGCGCATGGCCAACAGGCCATGCCAGATCTTCTCTACATCCATACGGACCAGCATAATCCGTTTGTCACGGGGTGTTACGGAAACTCTTTGGT
>CAZTZA010000027.1:12519-25780 GCA_964618015.1 uncultured Spirochaetaceae bacterium
GTGCATGTGGGGTCCAGAAGGGCAGAAGTCTGCAGCACTCCACATTTAGATGCCTTAGCTGAGGCAGGAACGGTATTTGACTCAGCGTATTGCACGTCGCCTTTATGTGTGCCTTCTCGCATGTCCATGCTTACTGGTCGTCATCCTTATCAGAACCAGGTTTGGACCAATGATCATATGCTCCGTTCCGATATTCCAACTATTGCTCATGCTATGGGTGCAGCTGGGCATCATCCAGTGCTTATTGGTCGTATGCATAGCGTAGGTCCAGATCAACTACACGGATATGTGGAAAGGATTATTGGGGATCATAGTTCTAACTTTGTTGGTGGTGTCGATCATGACATGGGAGATTTGACTGGGACGGCTGGCCCAGAGCGGATAAGTCTACGTAATTCTGGACGAGGTCAGTCTCCGTACCAGATACACGATGAATGTGTAGGCGCTGCAACAGTAGATTTTCTCAACAATGTTGGGATTAAACGTCGTGCTGGCGAAAAATCTCCCTTCTGCCTCAGCGTAGGATTTATGCTACCCCATCCTCCGTATGTCGCACGTCAGCAGGACTTTGATCATTATGCCGGTCGCGTGGCGCCTCCCGATAAACCGGATCATCTTAATGATCAGACCCATCCGTTTCTTCGAGAGTGGCGTTCGTCTACTGGTATTGCAGTAGTTAATAAGGCTGAGCAGGATCGAGCTCGTGCCGCTTATTGGGGCTTGGTAACGCGCGTAGATGATCTAATCGGTCAGATATTTGAGGCGCTTAGTTCGAACCGACTCAGTGAAAATTGTCTAATAGTGTATACCTCTGACCACGGGGACATGCTGGGCGAGCACGGTCTTTGGTGGAAGCACGTGTTCTACGAAGAGGCTATACGGGTGCCGTTAATTATATCTTGGCCAGGCGTTATCGCTTCTGGACACCGCTGCAGTAATGTAGTCAGCTCAATAGACGTTTCAGCCACTCTGGTTCAGGCCTTGGGCGGGACTGGACTCCCTGGTTCTCCGGGCCGAAGTCTCCTCCCATTAATTCAGCGAAATGAAAATGTAGGGGCGAATGTTATTGACTCGTCAGTCTCATGGGTTGATGAGGCTTTTGCGGAGTATTGCTCGGATCGTTACGTTCCTTCCGTGCCGGTATTTCAACGTATGATGCGCAGTGGTCCTTGGAAGTTGGTTTACTACCATGGCGAGCGTTCACAACTTTTCAATTTAGAAGAAGATCCGCAGGAATTACATGACAGAGCTGATGACCCATCTTGTGCTGAGGTGATTGCTTCCATGATGCAGCGACTTAAGGAAGATTGGGATCCGGATGTTATTTCTTTAAATCTCCAGGAAAAGGATTTAGAAAACCAACTAATCAAGGAATGGACTCAGGCGACCAAGCCACCAGATCTATTTCGCTGGCCACTACATGGATCGATGGCGCGGCTTGAAAATCAGACTATAGGAGAATAATTATGCAACGATTTACTGTATCTCGAGACGATCGTTATCACGAGGCATGGCCGAGTATTTGTGCGGCGGGAAACGGTGATTTGGTCTGCTGTTACGCTGAAGCTGATCGCCACGGAGGCGGTGCGGTGCCCAGTGCCGTAGTAAGGCGCAGCGATGATGAGGGGGCCACTTGGTCTGACCCCATTGTGGTGGATACTCTGATGGATCGCCCTATGTCAGGATACATGATGTGTAGGTCAATCATTCGGTTACAGGATAATTCTCTGCTTTTAGCCGTTGATTGGAACAAGACTGAAACTCTACGGGGTCCATCTGAGCGTTGGTACGCTCACCGCGGCCTTCCATGGGATTGGAGTTTTGATCCTTCTAGCGGTGACGGATTGCTTCGCGAGGCTTGGCTTTATCGTAGCTTTGATCACGGGGTGACATGGAGTGGACCTGAGAAGACTGGCTGTTTTACCACCAGTCTCAATCTGAAGCAGGTGAGTTGTGGCACCATTTTTCTTTCAGGTTCTCACTTCTACACAGCTGGACTAGAGAACGTTCAAGTGGTCTATCGATCCGAAGACCAAGGCCATACCTGGTCGGAGGCAATTCGAGTTGTTGGTGATCGTCATTTTGCTGCTGCTGAGGGGGATCTCGTAGAGATGCCGGGTGGTGAGCTCGTTATGTACATCCGCAGCGATAATAACCCAGCAGGGACCGGTATGAAGGCAATCTCTAATGACGACGGAAAAAGCTGGGAAGGTCCTTACGCTGCAGGCTATTGGCCAATCATTGGTCGAGTAAACGCTGGAGTCCTTTCGAACGGTGACGTATTGGTGGTGCATCGTGTCGGTAGATTCAACGCTCAGAATTGGTTTGGCTTTTTTGTTGAAAGAGCAGATACGGCTCTGACAAGAACTCCTAACCAACCAGATGCAAGGATGAACCCTCCTGCAGACAGTTGGGGTATGATTGACAACGACACCAGTCCTCATTCTGACCACGGCTATGGTGATTGGGTGGAACTGCCCGGCGGATATGTTTACGTAGTAAATTATATCGTTGATACGGCGCCGGTGGACCGGCCGCAAATTCGCGGTTATCGCTTGAGCAACGACGAACTTTACTCGCCACAGCGTAAGCAGACTATTAATTTCACGTCACCGTCTTACCGTCGCGGTAAAATAGCAGGTCAAGGTGGATGGGTGCGTCAAATTCCCGAACTATGGCGTACCACTGAGTGGCTTGAGAATGTCGATTATGGGCCGATCGGTAACAACGTTGTTATAGATGGTGATTGCATGACTGGATCACGCAATATCGGGGGACTTGAGGAGGTTGTACGGCTTGATGTCGGTCCATATGATTTGGAGCGAGAAGTCGTAAAACTGTCTGTTGTGCACAGGGGACGGCAGGCCGTCGCTATTCTTCGGTTAGACGATCAGGATGCAAACACCATCTTAGAATTACGCAGTGATTTGGTGTATGACCAATTGTGGGCAAGAGATAATCGAAGTGTCCCCTACCTTTCGGGAATTCAAGTCGAGGACGATTGGTTGTGCACCACTATCTTTCTTAAACAAGGCCAAGCCGCTTTGGCTACTCAGCAGATAGGAGGTGGTGATATGCACCGCGATCAAAAGGACGCGTGGGCAACGATAGTGCCCGACGATACCTATCAGCACCATTCTGCGTTTTCGGCTGTCGTTGTTGCCTTAGGTGATAGTGGTGGTTTTTATATTGACAGCATAGAGATAGATTTTAATTCTGCGAATGAGTAGGAAGTAAGACTGATCTTCATGTCGACATTTCCTTACATGATCGAACAGGTTTGATAATGGAAATTACCGTTCCAGGATCTTATGGGGTAGAACGTCCAATATGTGGATGGCCGAATCTTGTAGAGGTGGCAAACCAGGCGGTACGTCACTTTGACCAAATTTGCGATCCATCCTATGGCTACATGGCATATATGGGTGGCTCTCTGGGATTCTCCAGCCCACTATTTGAGCGGCGACTGTGGGATTGGATAGAAGCTCCTTCATACGCGCTTAATGGGCGTATTGTCGTGCGGCAGATCCTTGGTCCGAATAGCGCTCAAGCAGTTGAACTCGGTCAACGCAAACTAACCCTCGCAGCATTTCATGGTCTTGACGGTTTTGCTCATCGGACCTTTGCTCATGGTTGGAGCGAAGATCTGCGTCTGATTCTCTGGGAGCAAGCTCGGGTTCTCTTTACTCTCGTCGCTTGGTTTATGGAAAGTCAGGAGGAGCGGCTGCTCAGCTATGTGCGAGCAATGTTAAAGGCGTTGGAAGGTATATCCAGTGTTGAAGATGGGCGACGAGTCTTTGATGAGCGTTATTGGCTTCAGGAAACTGTTTTTGGAGATGTAGGGCCAATAGTTCTGGTCGAACCGCTCATGAAGTATTACGGGCTAACTGGGGACACAGACGCCTTAAATTTTTGCGAAGGTATCATTAAATGGTCTATGGATCCGGATACCAATTTTATCGATGGAGACTATCGTTTCAGTGGTTGGCTGCGCGGTCTGGCTGCAGCGATTTCCGCGATTACTCGCTTCGCAGCTGCAACTTCTGATGATAAATTGCTTAGACGTTGCGTATTAATGGTTCGTTCAGCCACGAAATTGACCACTAGCTATGGAGCAACAACGGACACTGAGCCGAGTTGTACTAATCGAGAGCTAACTGCTGCCGCTGTAGTGTTAGCGCGTGAGGGGCACACTCATTATTGGGATGACGTTGAACGTTGGTTTCGTAATCAGACGATAGAGTGCCAATTTCTTAATCCGAAATTACTTGCACCGGGCAGTTCATCCGGTGAATCTGGTCCCTGCGATGACGATCGAGATATTATCAATCGGTCGATCGGTGGATTCTCTTGGGCTACAGCTCGAGAAAGGAATGTTGGCGCTCGTAGGCTCATGCTGTGTTGCGGTGGTAATGCTATGTGCACTCTTGGTGCGATATTATGTGGAATAACTACAATGGATGCTGACGAGCTCTGTGTTAATCTACATTTTTCTGTAGATACAGATCTTGCATCGGTGACATGTCACGAGCCGTTTATAGGGCGTATAGAAGTCAGCCCGCGGAGAGCTGGGCGAATGCGCGTGCGTGCGCCTTCATATGTTCAAGATTTTTCTGTAACCATCAATGGTAAGCGTGTGCAGCCAGTGAGTCGTAATGGATATATCTTTCTCGACTCTGTTGCATCTGGTGCTCACGTTATTGTTGATTATCCTCTCTACGAGCGTTCTACGATTGAGACTACATATAATACGCCATGTAGGGGTAATCCAAACTGCGGAGGATCATTTGAGAAAAAGATTGATCCTGTTTTAAAGGAAAAAGTTCAGGCTACTTGGCGTGGCAATACAGTGATGGCCATCGACTACGAGGGGACAATAAGCGATCATTCAGCTAATCGTTTATATCAAAGTCGTTATGGTGATTTTGAACGGGGGGTTGGCCGTAACGCTCGGGCACGTTTTTATATGCCGGATCAAATCTTTGAGTGGTGATGGCTGTTCAGTAGCAATTATGGAGACCCTCTTCTGTTGATACGGTCTTTTTATCAGTTGTGAGTACAGTGAGAAGAGGTTTGGTTCAAAAACGATTGGTTGAACCGGTAATACGGCTGCCATTTCCATTAGGTCGCGAAAAGTTCAAGATAGGTGTTCATATGGAAGATCACACTGGTTCGAACGTGATAGTTACCGGCGCTTGTGGTGGTATAGGTGAGGCGATTGTACGTTCTTTTGCTGCCTCAGGAGCGGGCGTTGCAATTGCAGATGTCTTAACTGATGAACTGTCTGCTTTAGCAGCAGAACTAAGGGATCAGGGTGTGAATGTCTACTCAGAATCAGTTGATGTGACTGATGATTCGGCGGTGAAGTTATTCTGCTCCTCATCCGTAAATAGTTTGGGTACAGTTAATCAGTTGATAAATACTGTTGGCAGTGTCGATAACATGGGTGACGTAATAGGATTAACGCCAGAAGTGTGGGAGGCTACTCTATGCACTAACCTTACTTCGGCCTATTTAACAGCGCGTCACACTGTTCCTTTAATGATTAAGTGTGGCGGGGGATCGATCGTAAACATTGCATCGGTTTCCGGAATGGCTAATCAACCGGGGGCGATGGCTTACTCGGTAACTAAGGCGGGGATGCTCGCCCTTACTAGGAGCGAAGCGATAGACTTGGCACGTTATAATATTCGTGCGAATTCAATCTGCCCAGGGTCTGTTGAAACCGCTCTAGTTGAGCAGGCAATTTCTCTGACCGCTTCTGAAACTAATCGTTCCCTTGATGAAACGCGCCACGATTGGGAGTCTCAGTACCCGACGGGACGTTTTTCGAAGC
The DNA here is from genome assembly GCA_964618015.1 of uncultured Spirochaetaceae bacterium. Lineage (GTDB taxonomy): Bacteria > Spirochaetota > Spirochaetia > SZUA-6 > Bin103 > CATQHW01. The sequence continues at coordinate 18,356 of CAZTZA010000027.1, forward strand.
CAGAAGAGGTAGCTGAACTCACACTCTTCCTGTGTTCCCAACGGGCTTCAAATATCACGGGTTCGAGTTTTGTGATTGACGGTGGACTTACCGCGCTCTTGCCGGAACGCTAATTTCATTCTGCTGTGACCGATGATGACAGGGCGAAGAGGAATACTATAGGTGTCGATGGACTACGTACGCTTAACGGCCAGGTAGCGGTTATAACGGGGGCTGCAGGGGTAATTGGGCAGGCGATTACTAGACTGTTTGTCGAAGCCGGAGCTCAGGTCGTTCTTGGTGACCGGCGTTACTCAGAGTTGAATGTACTTGCTTCCGAACTTGGAGAACGAGCTGAGGCTTTTGAGTGCGACGTTTCAGATCCCAAGCAGGTGGAGCAGCTCGTAGAATTGGCTCGTGAACGATGGTCGCGGATAGATGTCCTAATTAATGGAGCCGGTTTAATCCACTTTGACGATATTCTTAGGGTATCACTTGAGACTTGGCGCAATGTTTTTGCTGTTAATGTGGAAGCGGCATTGGTAGCCTCTCAGCATGCAGCGGAAATTATGGCGACTCAAGATCTACTTACGGAGACTAATAGACGTGGCACCATGGTACATATTAGCTCACAAGGAGCCGAGTTTCCTTCTCCAGATTCAGTGGCTTATGGGGCAAGTAAGACTGCACTTAACTATTTGTCTCGCAATTTGGCTAGCGCTCTAGAGCATCGAGCAATTTCTTCAACTGTTATTTATCCAGGCATGGTTTATGGGGGAATTTGGCAACAAATTGTATCAAAACGTGCTGCAGCCCAAGGGAAATCTCTTGAGGAGCTTGCTGAAATACATCTCGCAGAGTCACCTACTGGCCAGTTTCAGGAACCGCTCGATCTTGCTAAGATCGTACTATACGTAGCTTGTAACCGCGGCATGACATTAAGTGGCCGGATCGTATGGTCTGAAGCTCATCAAGAGTGGAGCTGACTCGTTCCCTAAGCTTAATAGTTGAATAAACCTATAAGGGGATAATCCTTGCGTATTGAATCTATTGAGACGTTTCTTTTCCATAACTGGATGGTAGTGAGAGTTGATACTGATACTGGTATTTCAGGTTATGGACCGACTGCCTACTGGGGCTATCCAGATGCTGCTGAGCGCATTGTAAATGCTTTTCGTAAACAACTAATTGGCACTGATCCGTTGCGTATAGAGCACCATTGGAACCGGCTGTTCCATTGGAAGCCATTTCGTGACGGTGCAATTACTGGAGCTGTAGCGGCAGTAGATATTGCCCTTTGGGATATTGCTGGGCGCCACTTTGGGGTGCCTGCATATCAGCTTTTAGGTGGGAAGCAGCGTGATAAAGCACGGCTCCATCTTCTCATCGATAGTGCAGATATTGAGCAGTTAGTATCAGGGGCGAAAAAGGCTGTTTCTGAAGGGTTCACCGCGGTCAAATTCGATGCTCTGCCAGATGGGGTTGTTGAATCCCGGGAGACCTATACCTCCACTATGCAGACTATTGTCGAGCGGGTTGCAGCCGCTCGGGAAACGGTTGGATGGGAGATTGATCTCATTCTTGAACTCCACAGGGACTTTAATCCGGGTGAGGTGATTGCTTTGGCTCAGGAGTTGGAACGCTTTCGTCTGTATTTCATTGAGGATCCGATACCGCCACATAGTGTAGATGCTCATTCCGATGTTCTTCGTTATAGCCGGGTGCCTGTTGCCGTAGGGGAGCGTCAGACCACAATTTATGAATTCCAGGAAATGTTGACACGAGGGGCTCGCTTTCTTCGTCCTGATGTTGGCTTGTCTGGAGGGATAACTCATTGCAAAAAAATTGCAACACTTGCCGAAGCTCACCATGCTCAACTAATAACGCATAATTTTTTTAATCCGTTGCTCACCGCTGCTACACTTCAGCTTTACGGCGCAATTGCCAACTGTGGGACTCTGGAGTATCTCCTCTGGGAAGAAGAGCCGCCACGCAGTGAAATGTTAAAAGCCCCTTTACAGCGTGATGGTGGGTACATGCCTATACCGGAGGATCCCGGATTAGGGGTCGATTTTGATCCGGAAATTATTGAACGTTATCCCTACCAGCCTTGGGAATACCCTCCTCAAGTGAGGATGAGGGGTGACGGTTCGGTATTTATTAAGTAGATCGATCGGGTAAAAGGTTTCTTGTTGTCAAGATTCACAGGGTTATATGTAATTATGCGATCCTGTGGTATTAAAGAGTCGCCGTGATATTTACCGCTTTCGGTGGACAAGGCTTTTAGCATGAGCATTGTAGCCATGGCAGAAATTTTATCGGAAATATCATAATAGGAAAGAATTATAATTGGATCAAGGCCTGCTTCCTGAGTCATCGGTTATATTTTCCGGTAGGTCTATGTGGGTGTCCTGTAAAGAGAATCTCTATAATCAACATGTCTATAATTTAGGAAAAATTCTTTAAAGGATAATGCATGAATAGTGAGATCTATGAACTAGTAACTCAGAATCCAGGAAATCTAAGCCGTGAGGATATATTTCAACAATTGCCGGCAAATCGGGTGGGCCAGGCAGATCGTAGATATATAAATGAAGTGTTGATCGATGGGTTTGGCAATAAAGAATCTGCTGACATGCTTGCCCGTTTTGAACTTGCATTTGCTAATTACTTTGGAGTTCCTTATGCAATTTCTTGCAATTCTGGATCAGGAACACTATTAGCTTGTTTGCTTGCGGGTGGTATCGGGCCGGGGGACGAGGTCATCGTACCGACGGTGACTATGGCTGCAACTGCGTTCGTTGTGGTGCAATGTGGTGCAGTGCCGGTTTTTGCTGACTGTGACCGGGAGACCTTTACAATCGATCCAGTGGACATTCGGCGGAAAGTTTCAGAATTTACCCGCGCTATCATCCCAGTGAATATCTTTGGTCTTCCGGCAGATTTTGATTCCATTAAAGTTATTGCGAAGGAATACGACCTTTTAATTATTGAAGATGACGCGCAATGCTTTCTTTCGTTTTATAAAGAGCAGCTAGTGGGTACCATCGGAGATGCAGCAAGCTTCAGTTTTCAAGGATCGAAGCATATGACAAGTGGCGGGGATGGTGGAATTGTAATCACTGATAACGAAAAATTAGCTGAAGGTACACGAAAAGGAGCTATTCAGGGTTATAGTTCTCTTGGTGCTAACGCAGGTTCGACCCTGATTCCCAGGGATTTGCGACAAGATTGGTCATTCGAGCGGCACACCCACTTGGGATACAACTTTCGTATGTCAGCTATGCAGGCTGCTCTGGGGCTCGGTCAGCTTGAACGTCTAGAATACTTGGTGGCTGCGCGTCGTATTGTTGCCTACCAGTATGGAGAAATAATTCAGAAAGAACGTTGCGAATGGTTAGTCCCGCCGAAAGTTCCCATTGGCTCAACTCATAGCTATTGGTGCTATTCGTGTAAATTGGATGAGAAACTCCTCGGCGTTGATTGGCGTAGGTTTCGGGAAACTTTTATTGGTCACGGTGGTGACGGTTTATACGGCTTATGGACTCCGGTTCATATAGAGCCGATATTCCGTGATCTTTCGTTCTATGGCGATCCAGAACGAGCTCCCAATTTTGATCCACGCTATCAAGGAAAAGTCAGGGAGTATTGTGTCGGAGATTGTCCGAACGCCGAGGATTTTCGACGATATCTGTGTCTGTTTAAGACTGGATCGCAGACTATAGAAAAGGTTGATAGACAGCTCGAAGCTCTGCTTAAAACGATTCGACACTATTCATAGGACCGTAATGATTATTTTTATTAGATTTTATTTAAATATATCCGGTGGTGCCATCAGACGAGTTAAGTTACATGTTTTCAATCGATCGTGTTTTTGTTTCAAACCAGGCCTTTAATGGGACGTCCTCTTCATTGAGGCTCTCTGGATTCCAGAAAAGTGATTCTGGATGATATTCGGGGTCATTCCCCAGTGGATGGTGATCAGTAGCTAATTCGCCAAGTAGCTGGCGGCGAATTGGCGGTGATTCGGCGACAAGGTTAGGGTCTTGACGAATGTAGTCAGTCGGACGAAGCCATCTGTAGTGGTAGCCTACGTGCATAATTTTTCGAATTTCCGGCGAGAGATTGGGTCCAACGCAATGCCATGTGGCAGTCCGCCATAGTACGGCCGCGCCGGGGGGCAAGGTGAGCTCAACTGATTCAGCAGGATCTACCTGATTATCCATGTCACGAAGTTCCTGTGGTCTCCGGAGATGGCTTCCGGGTACCAGGCACAAGTTGCCCGAGTTGGGTTTGGAGAGGTCCGAGAGTACGTAGAATACTTTGACTTCCATAAAAGGCAGTCGTCCATCGAGGGAGGGTGCTTCGAAAATTTGATCACCTGCTAAGTCTGGGTGCCAAATTACGTTACGATATCCAGCCTCGTGGTCTTTTCCTGTCCCACTGCCAAGAGAGCCAGCATGAACATCGTCAGGGTATGGGGGACGGTAGTCTAGATGTGTGGTTCGGATTTGGATGTTCCAGCCGATTGAGTCTACTACTAAAGGTAGCATGCGCGGATGGTCGATGAGATCCAGAAAAGACGCGTGGTGAGCAAGGGCATTGCGTATGGCGAAAGGTTCATCAGGTCGGAGACCTTTTTCGCTTCGCAGTTTATCTCCGACTTCGTCGACTGCTAACAAAAGCCTGTCTAATTCAATTTTAGTAAGGAATTCATTAATAACAATGAATCCATTTGCTTTGAAATCTTCCTGCTGCTGTACGGTCATCGCGATTGCCACGATGTACCCTCACTATCTAAATCTCGTCTGATTGAAATTTATATCATGCAAGATCGGTTGCGTCATTATTAAAGAAGGTGAGTGTTTTATGAGTAACCGATAGGGACGAGTTCGTGAAAATATATGACTACCTGCGTCTTAAGTGGGGCTAGTAACGTGTTCTTGCTTTGGTGATTTGGCTCTACAATCCTAAGCGTTTGAGTCCATTTATATACTTTGTTTCAGGAGCTGCACACATGTTGGAGATGACCAGTAAACGGTGACGTTTAAGGTGAGTTCATGGGACCTTGGTGTCGTTAAGCATCCAGAGGTGTAGTTTAATGAGTCGTGTTTGCAGGAAGCATCTGTAATGGAAAGGGGATGATGTGCACCCCAAACCTACATCGCGTAGAGGGAGTAATTCTAAGAGAGTTATATTCCCACAGGTCGTGTCACGTTCTAAAATGATGTCTCATGTATTAAATATCATACCTTAGTATTAACGTTTTGATATGACATCACATGGATTTTCTCGGACATTGAAATCCGGAACGGTGTGGATATGTCCAATACTGAATTAATGAACACTATCGTGGTTCTGAGTTAACTGGAATGGGGGTTCTATAAATATATAAGGAAAAAAGAAATATAGACGATTCTTGTCTGTTTACTCATAAAAGAAGACTGACATTGAATAGACCGGAATCGACAGCTTGTTGTGTATCTATTGCCCATCGACCAGCGCGAAGCACATCTTGGCTAGATAGTGTGGTGGGAGTCTTACCATGTATTTCAGCTATAAAATCATCTAAATATCCGTCTGGAATGGTTTCTTCAGCCGGGATCTGAATGAATTCATCGTTGGATGCAGGCCAATAATCGACGGTGTCTCTCGTCGGTCCACCTTCGATAATCCCTTTATCGCCATGAATAGTGAAGCGCCAGTAGTGCGGAACGGTGTACCCCTGCGAATCAGGTGAAAGATAGGAAACGTCGCCGATCACGCCTACACCGCCTTCAAGCACTAACATTACCTGTCCACACGCTTGAAAATTAGGGTGCTGGGGAAGGATTTTATTCCAGGTTCGACCGCCGACCAGACACTGAGGCGAGCGGTTAAGAAGCCAGGGGAGTATGTCAAAGGCATGAATGCCGATGTCGTTAAGAGTGCCACCGTGTTTTCCGGGCTCAAAGTACCATTTCGGGCGACTGCCGTAGAGCAAGGGATGATGGCCAAGAAATGTAACCGTATGAGGAGTACCGATATGTCCACTATTTAGCAAGCGTCGCATCGTGCGGAGAGATCCATTGTAGCGGTTGGATAATTGGCAACCTATAACTGGTGCGCCTTCCCTGCCGACAATTGTTTCAATTTGTTCAAGTTCCTTTTGATTGGTGCAGAAAGGCTTGTCGCTAATTACATGTTTGCCGCTAAGAAGGCCGCGTATTACAAGGCTGCCTCTGCGAGAGAAGTAATCCCCGACAACCAGTACATCAAAATCGTTTGCATCAGCAAATAGGGTATCAATTTTCCGATGGGTGACAGAGATGCCTCTATCTTTTGCCAACTGTGCAGTTTTATAGTCTTCTTCACACGTGGCAACAATCGAAATATCCTTGCGATTACTTAACACTTGAGTGAGGTGTAGAACGTGTTCGTGACGGAGTCCTGCCACCGCAAATCGAAGACTCATTTATAGAAGAAAAACTTAACTCAAGAAGACTGTCAAATGTCTACTTAGGCTTATCCAGAAATTGTCTTCTTCAAATTTTTCTCATGGTGGTCTTTATTCACAAATTCTTTCTCTAAATTGAGATAAAAAACGACCTTCTCGTTCCAGTTTTTACACAAAAACGATTAGGCGCTTTTGCTTAATGATCATCGCAGCCGCTGTCTCGCGGGTTGGTTCGTCGGCTAGTAAGTGCCACCGGGGTAAGTAAGGATGTAGGTCTATCTTCAACTCAGCCAGTAGATCAAAACAATCTGTGTCCGTCGAAACAGACCTCCTCTTAGCCACTCACTGTCTAGTTGTCGGTGAAGTGTTTCACATGAATTTTTAAAAGAGTTAATCGGAGGTGGAAATAACATTCGTTTCGTAGTCCCAAAAGTTTACCAGTGAATTTGTTGCCACGGAGGTTCACGATAAGCCGAAGTCAATTACAACCTTAGTTTGGCAAGAAAGATATCAGCTTTTGCTGCGACCATTCGTCCCGACTGGAACTTCTTTTCTCGTAGGTGCGAAGAGTAGTACACCATGTATACCTTATCGTCGTGCTGAATAAATCCGGGATAGGATAAATCAAAGTTGCCGGGTTCTGGCAGGACAGCAATGTACTCAAAGTTGTCGCTCTCACTGGAGTACCTCCACAGGGCAGTGCCCCATATGTTCTCACCAAGGCCGTAGTGTCTCCCGCCAAGGTATACCTCATTACCGCAGGCGATCATCGCTGGCCCACCACAACGGCCGTCTGGCAGCGAGTCGTAACGCCATTCAGTGTAAGGCGGACGCGATCGCGCAAATGTTGCTGGTCTGCTTATCGCCCAGAGCTCTCCGTCAGGGCGGAATAGAATCTCTGTCTCTGTATGACCACCGCCGTTAATTATTCTGCTTACAAATTACCACTCCACACCATCGGTGGAACGAAAGAGATCCACACTGCTAACCTCGTGATGTCCTCCTCCCTG
>CAZTZA010000028.1:0-25477 GCA_964618015.1 uncultured Spirochaetaceae bacterium
GACCTACGGATTCGAAGTCCGTCGCTCTATCCAGCTGAGCTACGGACGCAGCGTCAGGACATTCGGGTGGGTGATGGGGCTTGAACCCACAACATCCAGATCCACAGTCTGGCGCTCTACCCATTGAACTACACCCACCGTCGGTCGCGAATGATTACCTTCACCGCGCTTCGCCGCCGCTGTCAAGCCGCAATGAAGCTGAATTAATGCAGTAGCGTTTACCTGTCGGTGCAGGTCCATCTTCAAATACGTGCCCAAGATGGGCTTCACACCGGGCGCAGAGCACTTCGGTCCGTTGCATAGACAGAGACCGGTCCTCCTCGGTTTGCACAGCACCAACATAACGTGGCGCAGAAAAGCTAGGCCATCCGGTACCGGAATCAAACTTGGTATCAGAGTCGAACAGTGCCTGCCCGCAACAACGACAACGGTAGGTGCCTTGATCCTTGGTACGCCAGTAACGGCCCGTGAATGCCGGCTCAGTCCCTTTACACCGCGTCACGCTATACTCCTCATCGCTGAGCTCGCTGCGCCATTCAGCGTCGCTTTTGACCACTTTTTCTTCAGCCATCACTACCCACCTTATTATCCAAGCTACAGCCCAATCTGCGTCGCCACCGGCCGCATGCCAACAATGACTGCGCCTATCAAATCGTCGAGCTCCCTACCAAGCATGACGCAGCCACGCTCGATCACGCTGCGATCCACCCCAGCAGCAAATCCCTTTTGCTTCCATTTCTTACGTACTGATCTGACTTCAAGATCTAAAATACTCTTAGAAGGCCTCACTAAGGCACAGGCAGTAACGAATCCCACTAATTCATCAACTGCATAAAGGGTCTTCTCCATCAGAGACTCTGGCTCTACGTCGGTGCAGATCTGCCAACCGTGTGACATTGCTGCGCGGATATAATCTGCCGGCCAGTTAGCCTCCTTAAGGATAATCTCGGTTTTCTTACAGTGATCCAAAGGAAATCTCTCCCAGTCAAGATCATGGATTAAGCCAACAACTCCCCATGGATCAGGGTCTTGGCCACCGGCTTGTGCTTCCGCGCGCATCACTGCCTCTACGGCCTGGCAGTGATTACGCAGCGCCGGTGATTCTATATACCGGCATACTAGCTCCCATGCTTCGCCACGGGTTGGTGGAACTGCCATCACATAGCCCCAAATACCGTACTGAGCGAATCGTCAGCCGCCGGAAACATTGGCTCCATCATTCTCATGGCCAAAGGAATTGCCTGGTCGGCAGGAAGGCAGTAACCCATTTCGAGAAAACCCTTGCGCATCTCAAGTACTTCCTGACGCACATCCTCGTCATGCTTGAGCACACGCACGATCAACTTGGCGAGCGCGTCAAAGTCCTGTTCCCGCATACCAAAACGAGTCATCTCCTGCACGCCCAAGCGCACACCTCCAGCAACCGCAAAACTGTCGTCCCCGGGTAAAGCTTGGTAATTTGTAATAATATTGCTGCGCTCAAGCCGTTCCGACGCCTCATTACCACTCAATCCCGGCGCGACACGAATTATTATCTGATGGCTATGCGTGTAACCCTCCGAAGCGCCGCCTTCAACGCCAATCCCGACATCGGCAAGTGCCTGCGCGAAGGAGTGTGCGTTATTTATTACTTGGCGCTGATAATCCTCTTTGTAAGCGTTCATCTCATAGAGCGCCGCTAGAAAGCCAATCAGAGTCCCAAGGTGATGGTTGCTCGTAGTACCAGGACACGCTCGGTGGCGTATGTGTGGCCACAAAGGACGTGCCGTTTGCGAACCCAGTACAACGCCACGTTGTGGTCCGAAGAAAGTCTTATGCGTACTACCAGTGACTATCGCAGCACCCTCATCAAGAGGTGACTGAAATGCGCCATACAAGCCCAGTACGTGAGCCATATCAAACATAACGAACGGTGGTTTTTCCAGCTCAGCAGCCAGATCGACTACCTCACGCACCGGCTCTGGATGGAGAAACATACTCTTCCCGAATACGATCAACTCCGGCTGTTTCTCCCTGACCAAAGAAAATAACGCCGAGGTATCAACAAGATAGGGATTGTCTTCGCGGACTGGAATTGCGTATACACGATCGGCACCGGTGTCGTCACGCTCGACCGCGTTAAACAACGCTCCCATGGGCTGTGCGCTTAGATGGCCACCCCTCATCAGACCGTTATTTATCACTGACGACAAGCGCCGAATCTCAGCTTCGTTGCTACGGTTCTTGAGCCTCAGAAGTGCCTCAAACACAATAACGTTAGCTAGTTGTCCGCTGACAGGACGCGCCTCAACTCTATCGCAGCCGAAGAAATTCCTCGCTTGCTCGTGTACCTCTTCCTCGACTTCCTGGATAAAATCAGTGCCTTGATAGAAGTAAACCTCATCTCCTTTTAGGCGGCGGTGTTCGGCATACCGACCTGCCGCGTCCGCCACCTCGCACGCTTTAACTAGCAAGCTAGGAGTCGTCTCCGATGGAATCAGATTGATACACTCGCGCTGTCGCCACCGGTTATTACGGGCGACTCGATCAGCGAGCTCCGTCATTTTTTCAATAAGGTAATCCATAATAGTACTCGTTCGGGATGAGAGGACTCGAACCTCCGATCTCCTGCTCCCAAAGCAGGCGCCTTAGCCACTAGGCTACATCCCGCACGTCTCAGGCGTTACCGCGTGGAACGCAAGACCAGCAGGGTACGGAGAGCGACCATACGGCGTCAACCGAAATGCCCCCTGATCTTGGATATGCTCTCTGGGTTAAGATAGTGACCGAGCGTCCATAGCTCAGGTGGATAGAGCAGCAGCCTTCTAAGCTGCGGGTCAGAGGTTCGAGTCCTCTTGGACGCGACAGGCGATGGGAGCGATGGACAGCAGAATACAGGCACTTACTCAGGAAAACGACCGGCGGATCGTGCTGTTAGTTTTAGATGGCTTAGGCGGACTTCCCCGTGAAAACGGAGGTGGTACAGAGCTAGAATGTGCTCGAACCCCTAACTTGGATGCTGCTGCTGCTGAAGGAGAATGTGGGATGCACTTGCCCATAGGCTATGGCGTGGCTCCCGGTTCGGCACCCGGACATTTGGCATTGTTCGGCTATGAACCGCTAGAGTTTCCTGTAGGCCGCGGTGTGGTAGCTGCATTAGGCATTGGCTTTCCGCTCGAAGAAGATGATGTCGCGGCTCGTCTCAATTTCGCAACCAGTGATCTTTCGGGCCGGGTAACAGATCGTCGAGCAGGTCGGATCGCAACTGAAGACTGTAGTGAGCTCTGTGCCCTCCTCGACGGCATGGAGATATCAGGTGTCAAGATATTTGTCAGACCTGTAAAGGACTATCGCGCAATGCTTGTAATGCGAGGCCAGGGTCTTTCCGATTGCGTTGATGATACCGACCCTCAACGTGTCGGCGTGTTGCCGCTATCACCGCGCGCTATCTACCCAGCTGCTAATCGAACCGCTGCAGTATTAACTGAGTTTATTACGCAAGCACGTAATAAACTTGTCAATCGGTCTCCGGCTAACGATTTACTGCTACGAGGCTTTTCGATTCGTCCGTCATTGCCGCCGCTTCAAGAGCAGTTTGCAATGCGTGGTCTGGCCCTGGCTGTATACCCGGACTATATCGGAATAAGCCGCTTAGTCGGGATGGATGCTATCGACGATCTTAAGGATCTGGACGAACAAATCCTGGCGCTGTCCGGCTCCTGGAACGGCATTCACCGCTTCTTCTTTATACACCACAAACACACCGATTCAGCTGGCGAGGATGGTAACTTCGACGCTAAGGTGGCGGAGATCGAACGAGTAGATGCAGCCCTACCGGCAATTCTATCACTTAAACCAGACGTATTAATTGTTACCGGCGACCATTCCACGCCAGCCGTTGCCCGTACTCATACCTCACACCCAGTTCCATTTCTAATCCGCTCAGCTGCCGTCCGGCCGGACAGCACGATAGAGTTCAACGAACAGGCTTGTGCAACCAGTGCTTGGGGCATACTTCCGGCTACTGCGCTGTTGCCTATTGCTACTAGCTATGCGGGAAAGCGACGACGTTTTGGCGCCTGAAGAGTCTGACAATAATGCCTCTATTGCAGCCAGCGTCAATGAAGCGTTGCTCGAGGAGCAGGATCGTACTGGAAAACCTGCCCTGCGGATCTACGAGCCAGACACACTGAGCATCGTGCTCGGTGCTGGCGGCCATCTGGAGACAGACGTGTACGTCGAGCGCGCGCAGCTCGATCGGATACCCGTTCTACGTCGACGGGGCGGCGGTGGCACTGTACTTTTAGCCCCTGGTCAGCTCGTGTTCGCAGTAGTAGCCGAGGTTGGTTCAACCTATCGCAACCGCGAGCATCTGTGTACGATTAATTCCTGGATTACCAAAGCACTTACTCAATCTGGCGTTACTGGGGTGGAGCCGCGCGGAACCTGCGATTTGGCAATTGGCAGTCGCAAGGTCCTGGGCGCGTCTTTGTTTCGACGACGATCGATTCTGTTTTATCAGTCGAGCTTGTTGGTTTGTTGTGATTTATCCTTGTTCAGCCGCTACCTACGCCATCCAATCAGGGAGCCTGACTATCGTGCAAAACGCGCACACGGATCATTTTGTACTACGATAGCAGACCAAGGTTATTCTATTTCTCCACAAGAGATAGGAAGAGCTCTTCAATTGATCGTGGAGGAAAATACGTCTTCACCTGGAATAGGTATACCGAGTTGCTTCCAAAAATAGCAACGGTGTGCGGTGCACTAATTGTGCTTAGCTGTTCCCTGCCTGCAGGTAATGCGACTTTCACCAAACCAGATGGAACTCAGAGCATTCTTCGTATCAGCCGTGTCGACGGCCATCGCCATCATCACCTTGCACCTGCCGAAGGGATCATTTCGACGGGTGTCCTTCATTTACGGGAATCAGTAAAAGTTACAGCGAATCAGGCATTTTTTCTCCAGTACCGATCAACTGTTTCCGAGGTAACCGTAAGCCTCTTATCTAGCCGAGACCATGAAGTTGCCAGCCAGCGTTTGGTTGCTAGCGGACCAGCTCCAGTTAGAATCCAAATTTCCTTATCCAATGGTAATTTATGGGGATTTCGCCTATGGACGGACAAGGAGGACGGTCGACTCGACGTGATCGCTGCCGGGATAGAGCCGTCGAGAAGCGGGATGGAAACAATTGACGGCATGCTGCACGTCGGTACTGACGTGATATTGCCGCGCGGAACACAGGCAGACACAATGGGTCTTAAGTCTCTTGTTGCACGTCTCACGACCTCGCGGAAAACCCCGCAAGTCGGAAGTGGTCTAATAGTACGATCGTCGTTTACTCCAGATACAGATGGCCATACCGGCGAGCTCCTATTGTCGGTATCTGGCGGTGCTGACGGGCGATACGCAATCGCAAGGGTCATGCTGGTACCAGGCGAACGGCTTGTTTATTTGCACGAGACCATACTGAACTTCGTGCCGACAGAGATACAGACGCTATCCTATACAGGCGGTGACCTGCGGTTCTTAGAGCTTCGCCGATTTTTGCTTGACGCTGTTCCTCTACCAGCAGATTTACAAACAATTCTGGATTACCCCCAGGACTTGTGGAGAAAACCTGATTGGGAGGTCTTCCGTTGGTCGGCATTCGGTAAAGTTCTCATCTTCGATACCGCCAGCTACCGCATTCAGGAATCATTGTTTCGACGCCTCGCCTACTTCACGGAAAAAGCTGGTTTCCGAGGCCGTGTGTTAAATGACGACGAACTGGGCAATCGTTATGGCTATAATGCCCACGATTACGCCGCGGCCGACCTCGCCAGGTTCTTTACCAAGGCCACCCGCGACCGTATCCAACTAAACGATTCAGAACTGTGGCTACGTGATTTTCTAGCGGCCGAAGGGATAATCCGGGCCGCTGGTGTCGCTTGGGAAGCAGGATCTGGCGCAGTTCTTTCGATCAGCAGGGAATCCTCTCCTGGGCTGCGTAAAATCCTGCTTAGTCATGAGGCCGCACACGGATTATATTTTATCAACGCGATCTATCGACAGAAGATCTCCGAGCTCTGGAACAGGATCAGTGAGCAGGCTCGCACGGCATGGCGAGTCTATCTCGCTGTTCTTGCATACGATGTCACCTCTGATCAGCTAACGATGAACGAGTTCCAAGCATATTTAGCACAACAGCAAGAATCGGCGCTTAGATACTATTTCGGCGTGCTCGTTCCTAACAAGATCAGACGTATCTCACCGACCGAACTGGCGGCTGCTTCCTGGTTTGAGGAAGGAATTCGAGAAATCCGTAGTCAACATCAAGCGATAGAACACGCATTGCAATTCGTGACTGGGTCACATGCCGGAAGTTTGACCACTGTCTTTTTAACTCGTTAGTATATAATAATTGGCTTAAAATATAGAACTGGAATTGATTAAATTCCTCAGAAAGACCAGCTTGGTTATCTCAAGCTATCACCGGAACCATCCAGCTATGACGGTCGGAAAGTTGGCCGAACTGTATGCCCTTCAACTGATGCAAAAAGCCTAACGCTCTTGGGCCGATGCGACCGTCTCCGAAGGTCACTGTACGCCCTTCGTGCGTGAGCGAGCCAAAGTGGGCAACTCCGGCAGCAGTGCCAGTACCAAAGAACTCTACAGCGTCGTCAAGAACCTCCTCCACTGACAAACGCCGCTCTTCAACGGTTGCGCCTTGCTCCTCAGCAAGAGTAATAACACTCTGGCGCGTGATGCCTGGCAAGATCGTGTCCCCCAAGGAAGGCGTGACAATCGTACCATCCGAGAGCACTGCAAAGAGATTGCAGGAAGATCCTTCCTCAAGGTAGCGATGCTCCGCGGCATCTAGAAAGATCGCTTCCATACAGCCGGATTCCTCCGCGTCCTTCTTAGCTAAAGCACTAGTAACGTAGTTAGCTGCACATTTGATCCAGCCGGTACCGCCGGGATTAGCACGTACGCGCTTTGTGGTAATAGTGCTGGCGTCGCTATCAGGATTGAAATACGAGCCAACCGTGGTGTTGATGATAATCACCCAAGGGTTAGTTGACAGATCAACACCAATTCCCGACTCGGCATAGGAGAACGGCCGGACATAGACCGTTTTTGCGCCAACGAAATGGTCTACTTCCCATTCTGATTCATATGTCGGAGTGAATCCAAGTTTTTGATTACGCCCAACAAGTTCTCGAATAGTACGCACAAAGGTATCAGCAGGATACGGAGGCATCAGCAAACCTTCCATAGAACCCGCCATACGGATACCGTTGTCGAAAGGCCGGAACAGCGAGAGCGATCCATCCGGCTGAGGAAATGCCTTGAGCCCCTCAAAACAGCCAAGGCCGTATTGGGTAGTGAAGTTGACTAACGGCAGTTCTTGGAATCGATTGCGTTCTAGATAAATCTGCTCGCGTTCCTCATCCGGTAGTGCATGTTCTGCTGTCGGATCCAGATGCCGCTGCTCTGTAAAAGACTCCTGCCAGATCCCGTCAAACTTGGCACTGTAGACCCAAGGATATATCGCTAAATTGAAGCTCTTTGCCACGAGAATCTATAGTACTACGGATGCTGCTACCACGCCGAGCAGCATGTCATCAACAGCTACCGATCTAAGAATCAAAGGTCATTCACCCTAAACATTGATCGATACGGAAGATTCCGGTACTATCCCGCTCGCTTCAAATCGATGGTCAACTCAGAAAATTCGTCTACTCAAGACTTCTATGATCGAATGAAGCACGGGCTGCTTTGTCTCAAGCGTGAGATTCTGGAGCATCTTGCTCTGGAAGACTCCCTCGCACGCGAAACCTTAGGAGACTTGGATCCCAAGGACATGGCCGACGTGGCAACGGAAGACATAGACCGGAAAACTCTAGAGACGCTCGGCGCCCACGAAGTAAGGCGACTCAATTTAATCCAGTCTGCCCTAGCAAGAATCGAGACGGGTCACTACGGTGCATGCATGAAGTGCAACTCTAAGCTCCCTGAAGAACGTTTAGAAGCGCTGCCCTACGCTCTATTCTGCGTACCGTGCCAATCCAGCGAGGAACGTCGCCTTCGGTAATGTGATCACTCAGGCCCGCGACTTGTACGCACAAGCCACCTTCATCCCTGCTCCGACGCCGGCCAATCGTACAGCAAACGATGAAAGATCCGCGCCCTCTGGTACTGCTGAGTGGTCCAATGTTAATTCACCATGGTACGCGAACAAGACCCGGGCCTGCACATGATAGTCCAGGAAATCAGTCGCAAAGAGAATCCTCCCACCGGGTACTAAAGCTTCGACCATCCGATTTAGCTCACCAGCACGTAGAAAGCGGCGTCCCCGATGCCGAGCTTTGGGCCATGGGTCAGGAAAATAGATATGAAACGCTTCAACGCTGCCGGGAGGAAGCTCTTCGATCACCTCCTCGGCACGCCTGTTTATCACAAATGCATTCACTAGGCCATGGCGTCGAAGTTTAGCCCGAGTTTTTTCACAGCGGTTTTTCTTGAGATCAATCCCGACAAACACACTGTTTGGCTGACGTGAAGCATAGTTGGTGAGGAAAGCGCCGCTTCCGCAACCGATCTCAATCTCTAGTTGACTGCCTTCAGAAGCTTTAAGCGCCGAGCGCAGTTCCTTCTGTTCCACATCAGAGGCTTCACTGGTCTGAGGCAAAACTCGTTAACACTAACACTTCTACGACTTTTTGGTGCGCGCATAGTCGACCTTCAGGATCCGGCCGTTGAACGTCTCCCCGGAGATATCTGCAATTGCCGACTTACCCTGTGCAACAGGTAATTCAACAAAGGAATAGTTTTCGAGGATTCTCACCGAGAATATTTCTTCCGACTTCATCCCTAGCTTCGTTACAAACAGGTCAGTGAGTGCCTCACGTGAGATCTTTCGTCTACGTCCAATATTGACAAATAATCGTACTGTCTCGCCATTCATCGGGCTGGTCTTATTGTCAGCTCTTGAAGCAGGTAGATCCCGGCCCCGCTCCGCTGTCTTCATATTTCTTGCGCGCTTCTCCCCGTCACTTGGGCGTTTGTTTCTTGAGGAAGGACCCCCAGGCGACTTCTTCCCCGAAGCGGAACGCTTGCGACCACTCGCGGTAAGGGGAATGCCTGAACCGACCGCCTCTTGTAACAGATAGGCAGGAAGGTAAGCTCGTACTGAAAACGGCAACGTCTCGCGTATCTGACGGCGGATAACTTTAAGTTGCCCCAGATCAGCTTCATCACGAAGATGCTCCTCAAATTCCTGGAGCAATTCCCTAAATCGATTGTCGACGGTCTTGTTGCTTGCCAAGGGCTCAATCTCTCGTATTCAAGATAAAATTTTGTCTCCGATGCATGGGCCAAAGGATATGCACACATCTCGTTAATGGACGACTGCTAAGCACGGTATGGGGCACTCCTCGGTTTGTCAAACTCGACTCTGTGAAAATACCAACGTGCCTATTGGAACACAGGTAGTGCACGCACGCGAACAAGGGCTATGATCGTAGCTTGAGAGGATTCAAATGAACGTCCACTACGACGCAGATATCGATCTTAAACGATTACATGGAAAAAAAATAGCTATTATGGGCTATGGCAGCCAGGGGTTCGCGCATGCTAACAATCTACGAGATTCAGGGGTAGAAGTTGCCGTCGGATTACGCACCGACAGCAATAGTGTCGCAAAAGCAAAGGATGTAGGTATCAACGTACTACCAACTGCGGAAGCAGCAGCCTGGGCGGATATGGTGATGATGTTAATCCCAGACCATTTACAAGGCGAGGTCTACCGGGAATCGATTGCCCCCAATCTTGGTGAAGGAAAAACCTTAATGTTCGCGCATGGGTTCAATATTCATTTTGGCCAGATCGAACCCGCTGCAGAAATCGACGTATCTATGGTCGCACCCAAAGGGCCTGGCCATACCGTGCGGCGGCAATTCGAACTTGGCTACGGTGTACCCTGCCTGGTTGCAATCCACAACGACGCATCTGGCCACGCTCAAGAGAACGCACTTGCCTATGCCGGTGCTATCGGTGGTGGTCGTGCCGGCGTGATTGAGACCAATTTCCGCGAGGAGACTGAAACTGACCTTTTCGGTGAGCAAACAGTTCTCTGCGGTGGTGTTTCACATCTGATGCGGGCTGGATTTGAAACCCTCATCGAAGCAGGCTACGCGCCGGAGATGGCGTATTTTGAATGTATACATGAGCTGAAACTCATCGTTGATCTAGTCTACGAGGGGGGAATCTCCTTGATGCGCTATTCCGTTTCCGACACTGCCGAGTACGGTGACTATCAGTCCGGTCCGCGCGTGATCTCTTCCGACGTTAAGGCGGAGATGCAGCGAATTTTATCTGACATCCAAGACGGAACTTTCGCCAGGAATTGGATGGCGGAGAATCGCGCTGGCCGTCAAAAGTTTATAGGTAATCGCACTGAGCACTCCGAGCACCAACTGGAGCAGGTTGGCAAGGAATTGCGCTCGATGATGCCGTGGATTGATAAGGAGCGGTTAGTCGACAAGGATAAGAACTAGGCCTTTCCTAGTTGCCAATACTACCTGTAGCGATTTCGAACCGTCAGCAATAACATCGCTTCACTCGGGGACTGATTCGCGCGAGAACTTCGTAAGGGATAGTTTCTGCCCAGTCGGCAACATCAGCAGCAGTAGGGCCATTTGGACCGAATAGAGTGGCTTGGTCACCGATCTGCACCTTCGGCTTATCACCCACGTCGACCATACAGTGATCCATGCAGACAAGTCCGGCTAAACGGTAGCGATCGCCGCGGATGACTACTTCAGGCACCGCCCCTCCCCTACCTCCGGGCCATGGGTATCCGTCGCCGTAGCCTGCGGCAATCGTTGCAATTACTGTGTCGGTCGCTAGGCGGTACTTCAGACCGTAGGAAACATGGTCGCCGGCGTGTACCCGACGCAGCGCGGTTACTGGAGCAGAAAGCTCCATTACCGGGCTTAGACTGCCTTGGAAGCTGGCAGCAAAAGACGGATCGTAACCATAGGCGGAGAGTCCTACACGAACTAAATCAAGATGGGAAGCAGGGATGGCAGCTACTGCTGCCGAATTTGCAGCATGCAAGATCAGATCTGGGTAGCTTCTGCGTAGCTCCCGGGCACCATTTAGTAGAATACTAAGTTGACGTTGAGCTGGAGCTAAATCTTCGGCATCGGAAGCGGAGAAGTGAGTACAAAAACCTTCCAATCGTATTCTATCAATCCGACCGATAGACTGTGCGATTCCCATTACTTCTGATGGATCACAGCCGGAACGACGCATTCCGGCGTCAACCTCCAGGTGGACTGGCATAGGTGCGGCGCGGTGATTTGCACTGCCGATAGCGCGTGCAGTAGCGAAATCGGCGCAGATTGCAGTTAGACGCCAGCGAACTACCTCCGCCCCTTGATCCGGGACAGTAGGACCGAGCAATAGCACTTCAGAAGCAAGACCAGCCTCACGCAGCTGCCTCCCTTCCTCCACGGAGCTGACAGCAAGCAGGTCCACGCCAGCAGCAATAGCTGCTCGCCCAGTTGACTCAGCACCATGTCCATAGGCGTTCGCTTTCACGACTAGGCAGAGGCGAGTTCCCCGTGACAAATGCCCGCGTATGAAAATAATGTTTTTCTGAAGGTTATCGAGATGGACACCGGCAGTGACGCCTTTCATAATTAATCCCTTATATATATATAATTACTGTATTAGAGGAGGCAGCTGTGCCAATGTGTTAATAGTTAAATCGGGCCTCAAACTACGGCAGCGTTCGTCGTCTTTGCGGAGTTTGAGCGTTCGTGCGTCACCAGCGAAAAGCGCCGTCCGCCAACCGCAAGTCGCCGCCGCCCATATGTCATTACGCATGTCATTTCCGACGAAAAGGCATGAGCAACGGTCGATGCCCATCTTTTCAAAACAGTCGGAGGCTATCTCAAAAAGCACTTTTCCCGGTTTCGCATGACCATGCTCGTACGACCAGAAGCATTGATCTCGGGGAATTAGGTCACTGAAAGAAGAGCCAAGCTGCTGGTCTAGGATGAGTGGGGTCAAGAACTGAGCGTTGGAAATAATTCCTAACTCAGTGCTTCCGTATAGATCTTGCAAGCACCCGAGTGCTCCAGGCATTGGCCATGTTCGATTTACACGAATTTCGTATTCCACCGCCAGTCGTTCGATTTGGCCAAATGTCACCGAGACTTCCGTTTCCCGCAAAACGGAAGTCCAGACATCGCGAATGTCTGATTCTGGATGTACTATTCCTGCAGCCTTTGCAGTAAGTTGCAAGCGCCTAATCTCACTATCTAAATCTGAGGCCAATCGACCTGCTGATGCGGCTGGCAGCTTTATGCCTGCCGAAACCGCGGCTTCGAGAACAATCGACTTTCTATCTTCTTCAGCAGTCACGTGCAGTCCGTCCGTTTTATGCAGCATCTGGCCGGTATCCGATATCAATAATGTACCGTAGACGTCGAACGCAACGGCCTTTATCCCTTTCAACGGTTCCATCCGTGGTACAAGCTCAGAGGGAATCGGCTGAATGGGCATCGAGCGGGAACGGATCAGACGGTGCAACGATTCCACGATTGATGCTATGAGTCTGTCGGACAGCTGTGCAAGTGGGTGATCCGACAGACCCGTAAGGAGACAAAGATGGTTCCAGGTTCTTCCGACATCACACCGGGCACCGATGTCGGAGTCGGTCCGGCGCCCTCGACCGTTCTGCTCAAGGCAGGACTAATCGCGGTTCCAGGGGGACGCTTCGTCGACGATCTTCTTATCGAGAATGGATGGGTTTCTGCTATTGGCTCCATCAGCCCCCTCGCTGACGCTATCCCCTCTAATGGTTCAGGCAAGGTGACTAAATGGGAAATCGATGCGATGGGGCTGATTATGTTGCCCGGCTGGGTCTTGCCATGCCTGCAGATCCCCAGCACAGAACCACCCCATCAGGAGCTAGCGGAAGCCGGCGTAACCTGTGCGGGCTGGGTGGGACCATTGTCAGATGACGGTTCTCAAGGTCCTTGGAGCTGTGACCTGGTCAGCCTTGAACTTATCGAAGAGGCAGAACAAATTGTCTCCGCCGCTGATGCAATTTATAAGTACGGCCGGGTGGCGTTCTTGTTGGCTGCTGATCGCGGTTCTACGTTGGTAGACGTTGCCGCACCTGTGCTGGCGAGCCTACGTTCGACTCTAATTATCATGAGTGACGGGCAAAACGAAAAAAGGGCCGTATCACTGGCAGAGCGAGCTTCCTCATCAGGTGGTCGAGTGATAGTAGGACCGTTGCGGCGACCCCCACTTATTTACCGAGCAGCAGCTTCTGGAGTGATTGCCGCTACCGATCCAGCTTGGCTAGTTGATGATCCAGGACTCTGGAAAGCAGTCTCTGACGGAGCCCTGAGAATGCTCGTAAGTAGTTCAGGAAGACCTCCTAGCCTGGGCACGCTGTACCGATCAGGACCAGCGCGTGGCCTGGCTAGCCTGGAGACCCTAGCGGCACTCATTGCCTCACGGCCGGCAGCATTGTTGGGCTGTAGCAGTAAAGGCTTGCTATCCCCAGGTCGACATGGAGACCTATGCCTCCTTGAGGCAGCCGGCGGGAAAACCACTGCCCGGCTGACCCTCCTTCGCGGAAGCAATGTTTGTCGACCTCACGGACGGCTTATGCTTGCTGAACCGGCAGAGGGTTTCGTTTAGCAACAGAAATTCTTCGCACTGGAAATGATTTATCTATGATTCATTGTCAATATCGGATTTTAGGTCCGATAGTCGTTGCTCCGCTTCGAGATCAGCAATTTCACTGACGAGGATGTCGTGCTCTCCAGTGCTTGACTGAAGTTCTGCCAATAAACCTTCCGCATCAATGCCGGAAAGTTCAGGCATTGAACGCAACTGTTTCAACTCATCTTTCAGCCGACCAGCTATAGACGCTACTTGCTGTTCCTCGGCAGACAATTCAGCGCGCTGTGCTCGAGCCCGCTCTACCCTAGCTGCTGTGCGACGAGCTAGATCATGTTTGCCTACTTCACTAGCCAAACTCATGCGACTCTCCCAAAGCCGCACTTGGCTGTCGGCAATGCGGAGCTGTCTTTGCACTTCTTTTAATGAGCGAAGATAGCCAAGCACCACCTCACGAGCTGACTGTTTATTCAGGCCACATAGGTCTATAGGATCCATCCCGTATCTTAACGTCCTAAAAAACGGAATTGAAGCTGATGCTTTCCAAATTTCTGGCCTGGTGCACCCATAAATGGTAATGATCTCTGATCGTGGGTTTGCCGCATAAGTCTTGAGGATGAAAACAGACCTCCTTCTTGGTGACGCAACTGATATTCACGCCACCAAACATATAGTGAATCGAAATTGTTTCATGCGCGTGGTACCAAAAAATTATAGTCTTGATAGAAGTCTTCAAGAAACTTCATCTCTAAAAGACCTATAGGGCTTAGGTAAAGTTCCGTTTATGTTGAGAAGTCAAACATCCAAGAGACCAGGAAGACGATGGCACTGAAAAACCCAACCCGCGAGGCCATTCATGAAGCACTGCGCAAAGGTCTGGCCAAACTCGGCCTTGACGTCAATGCTGCAGGACAACTCACTTCATACATAGCCGAACTTGACCGCTGGAACCAGGTATACAAATTTGTCAAAGCTGACCGAGGACGCCTTGTCTCACACCACGTGCTGGACGCTTTAATCGCTGCACCGATAGTGCGAACGTCCGGGCCCAAGATCGGCGATTTAGGTTCGGGCGTGGGCCTTCCCGCGATACCACTGGCGATTACCCTGCCAAACCATATTTTCACCCTAATTGAACGCTCCGAAAAACGGCGATCGTTTCTTACAGCAGTTGTGCCGTTGTTGAGACTAAATAATGTACAAATCTGCGCCGATGCCAAGGGCCGGTACTTTGATCTGCTGACAGCACGTGCGGTAGCGCCGATGGTGGATCTTGTTCAAGAAGCAGCTAACCATCAGTTATCGCGGCGTCTTCTAATCTATGCTGGAAAAAGAAAAAAGATTGATGATGCTCTTCCTGCACTCCAATATCCAGCAACGGTACAACGCGTCCGGGTGCCGTTGGTAACAGGTGAACGCCATTTGGTAACGATTGATCTCGACAAGTCGATTACACCCATCAACGGGGCACAAGTATGAAAGTAATAGAAGCAATAGGACTCGGGATTTTGCAAGGGGTAACCGAGTTTTTGCCTATTTCGAGTTCTGGACACTTGATTGTGGCCCGAACGTTGTTGAGGATTTCAGAACCACCGCTGTTGTTTGACGTGATTTTGCACGTCGCCACCCTGCTGGTCGTCTGCTTTTACTTCCGTCGTCGGTTAGTTGTCCTAATCAGAGCTGCATCGCGAGCAGTAACCGGAAGTGGACTGGAGACCGATATCCACGATCTTCGTCTTCTCGCCACGATCGGCATCGCTACAGCTGCTACAGCGGTGGTAGGATTAGTGGTAAACCGATTAATGATCGGCTCACCGCGGACACTAGAAATGGTTTCGATCGCCTTCATCACCACTGCGGTGCTGCTTGCGGCCACCCGACTGAAGCCGGATAGGGCAAGCAAAGTGAGAAACCCCGGACTGTGGTTAGGACTCGCTATTGGAATAGCCCAGGGAATTGCGGTGCTTCCTGGTATCTCACGAGCTGGAGCCACTATTGCCGTTTGTCTGTTTGCGTCTCTGGATCGACAGCGCATTGGGGAGCTTGCTTTCCTGGTGTCGGTGCCTGCAGTGCTCGGCGCTCTAGCACTCACTTTGAGCAGCGCTGACGTACTCCTGCTTGACACTAGCGCGTCAGCACTAGCCACTAGCTTTGCGGCTGCAGCAATTTCTGGAGCTCTCTGTCTACGGGCTTTACTTACGATCCTGCACCATAATCGAATCGCGTGGTTTGCAATCTATCTTTTACCGCTTGGCATAGTAGGTCTCGTGTTATCGTAGGGGGGAGTAGCCCTGCACAGTCTTTTGCAACGTTTATTCCGTCCCAATACTTCTCATACAACAGGCCTGCTGTGCCGATAAGCTGACGGGAGAGGTGGCTACGCGCAATCCAACCGCTGAGCGCGACAGAGCAACGGGGCGGGCTCCTAATTGGTCTGCCTGGGTACTGGCGGTTTCGTGCACCGTCATTGGAGGGTTGCTTTGTCTCTCCATTATGATAGAGGCGTTCTCTGGAGAGCTTATGCGCCAGCAGTGGGACGCCGAGCTTCTCCTTGCCCCCGGCGTTTTCCTTATCGATAGTCTGGGCTGGGCAGCTATTCTCGTTCCATTGCATCTATACGCGATCGCATATGCTGTGGTCCGATCTAGTAATAAATATTTTCCGAAACTCCATTTATCGCTGCCTTTAGCAGCAATGATCATCCCAGCCGTGGCCACCCTCGACCACATTATTACCCTGCCTACACCTCCTCCGTTGCCAGCTCTCCTCGTAGATACCGTCGGTTGGCCGATCAGCATTTTTCTGCTACTGCTAATCGTGTCACTGATCACTGTAGCGTCGATCTTGCTATCCGGAGTAAACCAAAAACAGAGGGTGCCAGTTGCTCTTTTAGCTGCTCCAAACGCAGCGATCGACGCAGTCGATGAAACTCCGCCAGAGGAGGCTTCCGATACCACTACCGATAATTCAGACGAAAGCAGTTTGATCCTTCAGACCAAGGAGCCATTCCAGAAGATACTCGGAACTGATCTTGAAAATTTTCCTGACGACACCCCGTCGCCTCCGGAAATAGCTCCAGACCGTACTACAGAGCGTCGAGCGAACAGACGAAAGAATGCTGCGGAAGTTGGTTACCAGGTGCCGATCGATAAGTTGTTGGATAAACATCGTAATCGCCCTGCAGCTGAATTGAATGCAGAAGCAGAGAAGCATGCTGAGGTCCTAACGGAGACTCTGAAGGAATTCCGAATCAGCGCAGAGGTTACTGGAGTCAGCCGAGGACCAGCAATTACGATGTACGAAATCTTGCCGGCACCTGGTGTCAAGCTCTCTACTATTGTCAACCTTGCAGATAACATCGCTCTTCGACTGGCCGCTTCACGAGTCCGCATAGTCGCGCCAATTCCCGGTAAACACGCCGTTGGCATCGAGGTTCCCAACCAGAACCGAGAGATCGTCGGCTTC
Organism: uncultured Spirochaetaceae bacterium; assembly: GCA_964618015.1. Lineage (GTDB taxonomy): Bacteria > Spirochaetota > Spirochaetia > SZUA-6 > Bin103 > CATQHW01. Next base: position 17,137 of record CAZTZA010000028.1, read on the forward strand.
CGCACTCTAATCGAACACAAGGAATTCCGGTCAAAATCGACAAAACTTCCAATAGCTTTAGGTCAGGGTATCTCTGGAGAATGCCAGATCGTCGACTTAACACAGACTCCTCACCTATTGATCGCCGGCGCCACTGGCTCTGGTAAATCAGTGTGCGTTAATTCAATAATTTGCTCTCTCATTTGCTCGCGTACCCCGGAGCAGGTACGGTTGCTTCTGATTGATCCCAAGATCGTAGAACTCAAATTCTATAATGACATCCCACACCTGCTAACTCCTGTAATTACCGAGCCGAAGCGTGCCTTTCAGGCGTTGCAGTACTGCTTATTCGAGATGGAACGTCGCTACTCCTTATTAAACGAAGTAGGGGTACGCGATATTGCCTCATACAATAAGAAAAGTGCCGAGCTCCTACCTTACATTGTTATCCTCATCGACGAGCTGGCCGATCTGATGGCTACGACAGGCAAAGAGCTAGAGGCCACATTGGCGCGGCTCGCCGCGATGTCTCGAGCGGTTGGGGTGCACATTGTTCTGGCCACACAGCGCCCGTCCATTGACGTAATCACTGGCTTAATAAAAGCTAATATTCCTTCGCGCATCGCGTTCATGGTTGCTAGCAAGTTCGATTCCCGCATCATTATCGACGGAGTCGGCGCAGAGAAGCTGCTTGGACGCGGAGACATGCTATTCACTTCCGCCTGGGACCCTGCTCCAGTTCGTATTCAGGGAGCATTCCTCTCTGACACAGAGGTTGAGTCCGTTGCCGACCATGTCAAGACGCTCGGCGAGCCAGACTATGTCGACGATGACGTACTATTCGAGGAAGAGGAAATAGAGAATCAGATCTCGGAAGGATCGGAGGATCCCATGATGGAGCAGGCGCTGGACATCGTATTATCAGCCGGTAAAGCATCTGCGTCCTACCTACAGCGTAAGCTAAAGATCGGTTACAACCGCGCAGCGCGACTGATCGAAGATATGGAACTTCGTGGCATAGTTGGCCCTCAGCAGGGCAGCAAGCCACGTGAGATTATGCACATCCCGTCCCGGCAGGATTGAAAATTATCTACTAAGATATTGGATTCAGCCGGTCGGCAACGAACCAGCCGAGACTATAAAAGTTGCTTCGGCTTCGGCGATCGTCGTTCCTTCTATTGTTATCTGCCCAGCTGTGGTTACCACCCTTTTCCGCGTCGTCACCACACGTCCGGATGCATGAACAGCGGTGCCTACAGATACCGCTTTCCGGTAGCGAACTGAGATCTCACCGGTGAAGCCATATAGCCCTTGGCTGACGCATGCGTGTGCCATTGTTTCGTCTAGTACCATCGCTAACAGCCCGCCGTGCACTATCCCTTGCCAACCAGTGAAATGATCTGGGATCGTAAATGAAGTATAGGCCTCGCCTTCTCTCGGATATTGGTAGCACAGCTTGAGCCCATGGGGATTGCTCTCTCCACAGCAGAAACAGCGAGAATCTCGAATCGGCTGGCCTGAATTCTGTCCCATTAGCGATAGCATACGTTAGACGCGCCCACGGTACACAGGCTTCTCGCAACTAACGATACAGTAAGAACAGATTATGCCGATTCTTGTGTCCGAAGACTGAGCTAATTTCTGGGGCAGAGGTTGAACTCCCGGACCTTACGCATCTGAACTTTAACCACTATAACCGATTTTTCTCGAAGAAAGACATCAGGGTGTTGCGACTGATGCTTGCTCCGCGTAGAGTCCGCTTATAGACACGACGACCAATTCACGGAGGGATTTATATGGCAAGCAATCGGGGTGTGGCCTACATCGAGCCCGGCGTGGTCGAGGTGCAATCGATCGATTTTCCCGAGCTCGCGCTCGGCGACCGCAAATGCGACCACGGCGTCATTCTCAAGATAGTATCAACTAACATCTGCGGCAGTGACCAACACATGGTCCGCGGCCGTACTACAGCTCCCGCTGGGCTTGTGCTTGGCCATGAGATTACCGGTGAAGTAATCGAAGCAGGACGCGACGTAGAGTTTCTGCAAGTCGGTGATATTGTAAGCGTTCCATTCAACATCGCCTGTGGCCGCTGCCGAAACTGTAAGGAAACCAAGACCGGGATCTGTCTCAATGTTAATCCTGCACGGCCTGGTGCTGCTTACGGATATGTTGACATGGGCGGCTGGGTCGGCGGACAGGCCGAGTACGTAATGGTGCCATACGCAGACTTCAATCTTTTGAAGCTCCCCAGCCGAGATGTAGCGTTAGCGAAAATGAAGGACCTTACACTGCTTTCAGATATTTTTCCTACAGGCTTTCACGGTGCATTTAGCGCTGGCGTCGGTCCAGGTTCTGTCGCTTATGTCGCCGGTGCTGGACCAGTGGGTCTGGCGTGTGCGCACTCATGTCAACTCCTTGGAGCAGCGGTAGTTATAGTTGGCGACATGATTCCAGAGCGCCTGTCACAGGCGCGCAGTTTCGGTTGTGAGACCGTTGACCTGACTAAGGATGCCTCTCTGGGTGAGCAGATCGCTGAAATTGTCGGCGAACCGGAAGTTGATCAAGCAGTCGATTGTGTTGGCTTTGAAGCTCGGGGCCACGGAAAGAATGCTAGCGTGGAGCAGCCGGCAACCGTACTGAATTCGGTTATGGAAGTTACCCGTGCCGGTGGTGGTATCGGGATTCCTGGCCTATACGTCACGGGTGATCCAGGTGGAGTTGATGAGAATGCAAGGATTGGTAATCTTGGTATCCGTATCGGCCTGGGATGGGCGAAATCACACCACTTCACTACGGGACAGTGTCCTGTGATGCGTTATCACCGCCAGCTGATGCAAGCGATAATTTACGACAAAGTGAGCATCGCAAAAGCAGTGAACGCTCAGGTAATCTCACTAGACGATGCTCCTCAGGGCTACCAGGACTTCGATAAGGGTGCTGCAAAAAAATTCGTGATTGATCCTCACGGGATGATCGCTGCTTAGTCTTCCTCCGAGATTTTCAGACACCGCCACCGTATCCTCTTCCCTGGCGAGGTATGGGTGGCGCGCGAATTTCAGTGAGTTACGTCGTCCTTTTTGAGAAGTTAGTTGCGGAAGCGAGGCGAGGTGTCTTCCTGCTCGGTAAGTTCACAGCGATCTCGCGGATGATATCCGATAGCACGGCGACCATGATCCAGATCATAAAGCGCCCACGCCGCGTCAGAAACGCCAAAGACAATCTCAAAACCCACTTCCGGGTGGGTAAGCGCTGCCTCGAATACGCGGACCGCATCGTCATGGCTTAGATCATGTGGGTGCCGAGTATCAGTTTGATCGGCATAAAACGCGCCGATCCGCACGGCGACAAACTCAATCCCAAACTCCTTGTGATACCGGTAACCAAGTTGCTCGCCGAACGCTTTGCTGGCCGAATAGTCATCCAGCGGTCGAGTCGGTAGATCGACCGTACGCATTAATCTTCGCGGGTAGATCTCCACCAGCCCGGCTCGGCTAGCAAATACGAAGCGACGGATTCCTTGTCTACGTGAGGCTTCAAGCGCGTTGCGCATGCCAATAATGTTGCTTCGAAGCACGTCGTCCCAAGAACGCGCACTCCCTACAACCCCACCAAGGTGAATGATGCAATCCATCCCCGTTGCGGCTGCAGTGAGTCGATCAAGATCAGACAAGTCTGCGACAATGCAATCATCAATGTTTGGTGTTGACTGAACGTCATAACCCCGAATCTTATGTCGTTCTCGAAGCCCAGTGATCAACACCTGCCCTATTCTCCCTGCCGATCCAGTTACCAAAACTTGCATGAGCTCCCTCCCAATATTCGACAATCAATTCCCGATGACCAATACTTCCATAAAATCCGATACCGGCATTTCAGCGATCTGCCGTCCATCGTCAAACCACGATGCAATTCGCGAGACGCGATCACTGTCGAACACGGTAGATAGATTAGCAATGAGCTTATTTCTGAGCCGCGACATCGCCTCCGCCCGGCGACGCGGATGACCAAGCGGGTACATTATCTCAATCTTTTCAGTACATGAACCATCAGTGAAAAATACCTGAACAGAATTAGCGATCGAACGCTGGGTAGGATCAAGGTAAGAAGCGCTGTAACTTTGATCTTCCTGCACTCTCATCACAGATCGCAATTGATCGATTCGCGGATCTGCAGCGAACGCATCTTCATAGTGCTGATCGGTTAACTGACCAGCCAGGAGACCCACTGAGACGATGTACTGCAAACAGTGATCTCGATCCGCCGGACTGAATAGCGGTCCGCTCTTATCAATGATTCTCATCGCTGCTTCTTGTGTGCAAACTTCAATGCGCTCCACCTCGTTAAAACGAGAAAAAACCTGAGGGTGCAATTCGATCGCTGCTTCTGCCGCAGTCTGGGCGTGGAACTCAGCCGGGAAATCAACCTTGAACAGAACATGCTCAACGATATGGCTATTTAGAACGCCGCAGCGAAGCGTCTCTCCCCGTAGCAAGACCTCTTCAAATCCCCAACGCTTGGCTTCTACGGCATATGGATAACCTGGTTCACCGCGAACGGTCAGGTAGGCAAGCTGGACACCACGCGCAGCCGCATCTCCTGCTGCCCATGACTTGCGTGAACCAGTATTTGGCGCATGACGATAGGTGCGTAAGGGGCCACTATCCACCAGGACCTGAGATGCAGCCGCCCCTACCGCTTCTGCGTCACCGCCGAGCAATGCAGTGACCGTACAACAGGTTGCTAACTTGACTAGTAGAACATGATCAAACCCAACTCTATTGAGACTATTATTTATCGCAATAACACCTTGGATCTCATAAGCGCGAATAATCAACGACAGCAAATCGTGCACCGTAACCTGCTGCTGTCCACTGCGTCCTAGGTAATCAGCCACTGCCAGCAGCGCACCAATGTTATCCGACGGATGGCCCCATTCAGCAGCAAGCCAAGTATCATTGTAGTCGAGCCAGCGGATCAAGGTTGAGATATTAAATGCCGCCTGAATCGGATCCAGAGACAGTTCTGTGCCGGGCACCCGAGCTCCACCGGACACAAAACGTGACTGACCGGGCACAAACGGACCAAGCAGTCGAGTGCACGCTGGATGACGTAGCGCTAAAGCCGCGCAGCCGAGCGCATCGAGAAGACAAAGCCGGGCTGCTTCATAAGCCGCCTCAGAAAACGGAGGCGGACTAGCAGCGTAAGATCCTATTCTACCTAGCACAGCGTCGGATGTGTATTCACGGTTCATTAGAAAGGGCGTTGTACGGCGAACTCGCCGTGCTGAGCAAGAGGCCATCGGAATAGGTCGCCCTTGTCACCAAATTTCCCCATATAAATGAACTATGCTTCGTATGAAGCTAAGTCTCTATGAAGCCTTAGATATGAATGGTAAAAAATTCAAAGAACCGATGACCGGATACACTAAGTTAAGCGAACAAGTATGAGAGTCGCTTCGCAAACACCAACCTTTCAAGTCCTAAGGGATAGAACCTATCGATCTACGATTGGAACGAAAGGTCGGTCTTCAGGTCCAATATACTCTGATGTGGGCCGGATTAGCCTATTGTCTCCGACCTGTTCGATGATGTGAGCTGCCCAGCCAGCCAAACGAGCGATTACAAAAACCGGTGTAAATAGATCCTTCTTGATGCCGAGCTGATGGAACACCACTGCACTATAAAAATCTAGATTCGGGAACAATCCCTTCTCCCGCCGCATGACAGTTTCTATGCTACGCGCAATTGCTAGCATTTTTCCGCCTGAGGTAGCTGCCAGTCGTTCAGCACATGCTTCAATAATCGGCGAGCGTGGATCCCCTCCACGATAGACTCGGTGACCAAAGCCCATGATCAATTTACGCTCTTCAAGCATGCGTATAATGCCAACTTCTGCCGCTTCCGGATCATCGAATGAGAGGATCAAATCAAGCGCCGCTTCGTTCGCTCCACCATGAAGTGGCCCTCGCAGCGTCGCAATTGCCGCCGTAACGGCGGAATGAAAGTCTGTAAGGGTTGATGCCGCTGTACGTGCTGCAAAGGTTGACGCATTGAACTCGTGTTCGGCGTATAGAATTAGGGCGGTATCTAACACGTTTGCGGAGTCGTTAATCGACGGAGAAATTCCGAGCTGCTCGAGCGTATATGCAGAATGGGAATTTGCGTGTTCGATCAGCTTAGATCCGCGCCAGCTTCCGATTAATGTCGGAAGCTGTGCTATCAAAGTATCGGCCGCCTCAGCCATGTCATCTATATTTTCTGTAGGTGTGATTGCACCTAAGGCTGAGCAACCAGTACGTAGCACGTCCATCGGATGCGCCGTAGACGGGAGGCGCTGGAGTATTTCATGGACCTCTGGCGGCAGCCCCCGACGCGCTCTAAGACACTGTCGATAACTCTCAAGCTGATCTTCAGTTGGCAGTGCTTTACGAACCAGGAGATAAGCAACTTCCTCGAAACAAGCGCATGTTGACAGCTCTTCGATCGCATAACCGCGATAGCGTAGACCGTGACCCTTTTTACCAACTGTCGCTACAGCAGAGCGGCCAGCGACTACTCCTTCTAGTCCGGTTCCACTACCTGTCTTAGTCTCAGCCACGATTATGTGCACGCTCTATAATCGTATCAGCGTGCGCCTCATAACTTTCGTAGTCCAGTGTCTCGTAGAGCTCGGTTCTTGTCTGCATCTGTGGCAAGACCTCCCCTTGAGTGCCATTACATCGAATCGATTCGTATACTCCAGCTGCCGCTTTTGCCATCGCGCGAAACGCCGAAAGGGGATACAGAACAAGGGCGATGCCTGTTTTCTCAAGCTGCTCACGACTCCAAAGCGGTGTTTGTCCGAACTCTGTTATATTCGCTAATATCGGTACCCGAATTGTTTCGGCCACGCGTGATAATTGTCGTAGCCTGGTAGCACCTTCAAAAAAAATCATGTCCGCTCCCGCTTGAACATAGCGTTCACAGCGATCCAGAGTTCTCTCTAGCCCCTCGACAGACAACGCATCGGTTCGGGCCATTACAAGAAAGTTTTCGTCGGGACGGCCATCTACTGCAGCAGTAACTCGCTCCTCCATTTCCTCGGGAGATACTAGCTGTTTGCCAACACGGTGGCCACAGCGCTTGGTTGCCACCTGGTCTTCCAGGTGCATCGCCGCTGCGCCAGCCCGTGCTAATTCGCGCGCAGTACGGCCGATGGATAGCCCCTCCCCCCATCCGGTATCAGCATCAACAAGAAGCGGAAGATCCACTGCACCAGTAATCCTCCGAGTATCCTCTAGCACATCTCCCAGCCCTGTCATCGCTAAATCGGGTAGTGCGAATCCTGCATTAGCAACGCCGGCTCCGGAGAGGTAAATTGCTCGAAAACCGGCTGACTGTGCCTGAAGTGCAGCATAGGCGTTGATTACTCCTACGATCATAAGGGGTCTCTCAATATTCAAGGCTGTACGCAAATCGTCGCTCATCTCTGCCTCAGATTGCAGGTCACTGGGTCGATAATCAAGTGATGCTCCCGATTCTAATAGCGTTTTTTTTATTTGCAGCCTTGGGAACGGCCGCGCAGGACATAGACCCAACTCAAAAAAATCCGTCTGCACAACTACCTCGATCCACTATCGGCTGGGCATCCTGGTACGGATGGCAATTTCACGGCCGGACAACCGCCAATGGCGAGACCTACGATATGGACGCTCTGACCGCAGCCCACCGTACCTTGGCTTTTGGCACTGTCGTCCGCGTCTTTCTACTTGATAATGATTCTAACGTCATAGTACGAATTAATGACCGTGGACCGTTTGTCGACGACAGAATCATCGACCTATCACGGGCAGCCGCAAAAACGTTGGGGATGATGCGTACCGGCATTGCCCGTGTGCGCTTGGAGATAATTTCAGTTCCCCCACCCCCGCAATACGTGCTTCAGCTCGGCGCCTTCCGTGACCGTGAAAATGCTGAGAGTCTATCGGGACGGCTCTCCCGCCATCAGATCCCAGTGAGGATGGAATTAGCCGGAGATATCATTCGGGTGGTCACAGAACCAACACGGGAAGACGATCTTCCGGCAGTCGAAGCCGAACTACGCAAAGCAGGCATCAGTGACTGGCTCCGCCGTCGGTCTACATCAAGAGAGTGCGGAAAGGATCCGTCTAACGATGATGCAGAACAATCCAAGGCTCGTACGACATGCCCGGAAATTGTATAAACTCCTACATTGGCGGTTGGTCAGTTGTTTTCTGCCCAAATTTGCCGCATCTCGTGTGCCCCAGTAGCTCAGTTGGATAGAGCAACGGTTTCCTAAACCGTAGGTCGGACGTTCGAGTCGTCTCTGGGGTAGGAGAAATCGTGCGGATCGCCTTAGC
>CAZTZA010000029.1:0-25385 GCA_964618015.1 uncultured Spirochaetaceae bacterium
CACAGCAAGTGATGACCAGGCATACTAAATTCCTCGGACATCGGCCCAAGGCTAGTAACAAAAATATCTAGCCATCCATCCTTATCCACATCGCCGACAACGGAACCATGACCTCGGTGGACCTCTGCAACACCGGCAAGCTCTGCTACTTCACGAAAAGTCCCATCTCGTTGGTTCAAATAAAGGCGGTCAGGACCGTCTCCCCCTGTAACTACGAATAGGTCCTGCCAACCGTCACGGTTAAAATCCCCGACTGATCCACCCCCGGAAAAGGTAAAAAAGCTATCAATCGCTGGAGCGTGTGGGTGCACTATACCAGTTGCTTTTGGACATAAGAGGGGATCACTAACGCAATCGGAAAGTCTTACCTCAGCATGAGCGTGAGGAGTCGCAATAAGCAGCGCAATAGAAAAGGAGACCTGCAAAAATATCCCTATGAGATATGCCACGGTCATACACCCTATAATAGCTGCGTGTTTGACACACCGACGATTACCAACCTTACCTACGAAGGCCGCACCCTTGCCAACAATTCCCTACCTCCCAGAAAATTATTAACAACTTCAACTAAATCTACGAGACCAGAGATCCTTAGACGCCTCAACAGAGACGGTTACCTCTTGTTGCGGGCAGCCTTACCGCGCAATGAAGTGCTGGCAGCTGGCCATGAAATCTACCGTCGTCTATCAAAAAATGGTGAACTCCACCCTAACTACCCTCCTGAAGATGGCATCCCCGCGCCGGGCATTACTCGTTCCTTCGCACCGGAAACCGGTCGACACAACCAACCACTCGAACAAGTGGTGTTCGGAGAGTCGATGCTCGCAGTGTTTAGACGAATTTTCGGTGCCCCGATACGCCACTTCGATCACATCTGGGTAAGAGCAAAGTCCCCAGGATTCAAGACCGTGACGCCGCCTCACTATGACATCGTATATATGGGCCGCGGTACCCATAAACTGCTGACTGCGTGGACCCCACTGTGTGACATGCCACTCGAAATGGGTGGACTAATGCTACTAGAAAATTCTCACCACCTAACCGAAGTCCGCGGAACCTACGGACAAATAGATGTTGACACGTATTGTGCCAACCGACCTGAAGAAGCAGGTGTCCGATCCGGTGAATTGTTATGGCCGAGCCGACACAACAACGGTCACTTTACAAACGATGCAGTGTCACTGCCAAACCGTTTAAGTAGCCGATGGTTAATAAGCGACTACTCCGCGGGGGACCTCCTGATTTTCACTATGCATACAATGCATGCCGCTGGTGATAATCGAACCAGACGCATACGAGTCTCTGCCGACACACGGTATCAACCCGCCAGTGAACCTACGGATGAGCGCTGGATTGGAGAGAGCCCGATTGGTCACGGAAAAGAGGCAAAGCAGGGCTTAATCTGCTAGCGAAAAATATCAAATCTACCATAACCTCTTCTTGAATGATGACTCTTCCGGTTGAGTAACTTCCACCCGAGTTAACATAGGTTGCACTTGCTCAAGGTAAGCCTAAGGAAACATCTCTAGTAGAGAATCGAACCCTTGGCTTAGTACCGGCAATAGCTGTAAACAAGCCAAGGAGGAAGAAATTGGACATCTCCTTAGATTGAAATTGTTTTCTCTATCTTGAAAAGAGTTTAACCTGCAAGCTCGAAAAGGAACCTAACTACCTGATCCTTGTTAAAAGTGTACTCGAAATCCTATATCAAGAATCGAGTTAATCAGTTTGAGGATGTTAAGCACCACTTAGCTCCAGGAAGTTGCGAGTTCACCGGCAGCTTTCTCTCAAATAATGCAGTACATGATGACTGTCAATAAAATCATCCATCTTGAGGAGTCGATCCTGATTCCAGAACAACCCCAATGCACAAATCATTAACTTAACGAGCAGAAAAATCTTTCCGCCGGGCCAACCCGCTATATTACGTATCCATTGCAAGCCCCTGTACAGCCAGTCAGACACCTCTCTGCCAGCAGGCAATTATGCCGTGACGTTATAGAAGGTCTCCGCGTTGGTACGAAACAGCTTAGTCTCAAGATCAGATTCAAGAGGCCCGAGTAATTCCCTATGGACAGAAAGTATCCCTGAGTAGCTAGTAGTCAATAGTGCTACGGGCCAGTCGCTACCCCAGATCAACCGGTCCGGTCCAAGCTCGTCTAAGTAAAAAGCAGTGTACTGACGCATCGCTTCGATCGGCCATCCCCGTTGTGGTTCATCCAGGTATTCCTGAATGCGCGCTGTCTGGGGCGACAACGAAAGCTTGCAGTTGGCATTGGTGGCACGCGCGATCCGACTCATCGCCCGTTTCCATACCGGATCCATCGTACCGTCAAAATTTGGCTTGCCATAGTGCTCGACGATGCATTTGAGGTCTGGAACCTGTTCGAGAGCAGTCGCAATTCCATCCAGATGACGTACTAGTGGCAAAAAGTCATGAATCAGCCCGCGTCGAGCAATCTCCTTAAGTCCTTCAATTACTCCTGTCTTGGTGGCGATATCCGGGTCTGGATGTTCTTCAAAATTCATGCGAACACCCCGAAACTTAGGGAGCTTCTGCCATTCATCGAGCTTGTCTCCCAGACGTGGATTATCAAGCGATACGCGAAGGATCAATCCTCCAACAAAGTCATGTTCAGCAGCCATATCAATAATCGTTTGATTATCTACGTCGGTATGTCCCGCCTCAATAATGACACAACGGGACACTCCAACTGGAGAGGAAACCTGTTGATGCTCGACCGGCGTGTAGTCCTGATGAAGTACATCCCAGCTTTTATCAACCCAACTGTTAGTTCCCTTCCACCAAAAATGGCAGTGAGTGTCAACTATCCTATCCATGCCAATAGGGTAACAGACCCTTGCGGTAATTTCGACTGAACGACTGAAGTTGCTATCGAATATATGTATTTTTAAAAAAATTCTTAACTATAGATTCTGAAGGTTCAAAGGATACTCGAAAGATCTAACCTCAAACGGACCTAAACATTAACCCCTAATAGAGAAGAGCCTTTCATAAAGCCATACAGCCTTGAACACTACTACAAGCTCATCAGTTTGCGGACTTACATAGGTTCACATGGCGTAAATTATCTGAAAACTTATCCTCGAAAGTCACGGCAAGCCGCCTGGAGGGTTGCACTCATCTCCCAGTTGAAACAGGTTACTATGGATAACCAGTAGTCCCACAGTTTTGACCTCGGTCTATGTACCCGTAAGTTGTAACCCTCAATCCCCTAAGACAAGAACATCCGTCCACTTGCTGCAATATTGCTGACATGGATGCTACCCTGAGGTAATTATTGATGAAGATTAGCGGCATCTCTACGCATGTGACCCTACTAGAAAAACGTTCTCGAGCATTCTTAAAGATAAGTACTGATGAGGGTATCCACGGCTGGGGGGAAGCGTACTCAACCGGGCCGGACAAGAGCGTTGAACCCATCGCTAACTACCTGTTTCAACTGGTGGAGGGGCAGAATCCACTACGCATTGAGTTCCTAATGATGAAAATCCACCAACAATTCCGATTCCCTCCCGGTGGGGTTGGACTAGCCGCGATCTCAGCGTTTGATCAAGCACTTTGGGATATAGCGGGAAAGGCAGCTGGCCTGCCCGTATACCGCTTACTCGGCGGTGCCGTTCGTGACCGCGTCCAAGTCTATCACTCAATTAAGGGCCAAGATGGGTCTCAGGCTGCCGAACAAGCGTGCTCGCTCAATGAAGAATGGGGTTTCACCGCCTTTAAAACGAGTCCTTATCTTCTAGATCCAGATTCTGACCGTTGGGGACGAGTATGTACTGCAGCCGTGGATTACTTCTATGACCTTCGAAAAAAGACACCGGAAAACTGGGAATATGCATTCGATCCGCATGCCCGTATTCTTGAGCCCATCAGAGCACTCCAGCTAGCCAACGCACTATCTCCCTTGGATCCTTACTTTTATGAAGAGCCGCTTAGGCCGGAACACATCCCAGCGTGGAAGCAGCTAAAATCTCAAATGCAGGTGCCGCTTGCCACTGGAGAGTGTCTCTATACTAAGTTTGAATTCCTTGATCTCTTAGCCTCACAAGGAGCGGACATTATCCAGCCTGATGTTTGTATCTGCGGAGGATTACTGGAAATGCGTAAAATTGCAGCGATAGCTGAAGCCCACTTCGTAACAGTCGCACCGCATAACCCCATGGGTCCACTTGCCACTGCAGTGAATGCGCACTTTGCTTTAGCGTCCCCGAATTTCAAGATCCTAGAGTATACCCTGCCAAGCGAAGCAACTCGCGAACGATTTAACGGAGTGCTATTACCACAGGACGGCTATCTACAAGTAAGTGACCTCCCCGGATTTGGTATCGAACCGGATGAACACAGTATCCAGGAAGATGGATACCGGCACTGGGAGCGCAACGTACCAACCCGGCCCGACGGATCCACCGGTTACAACTAACCCTACTCACGTAATATCAAACTGATTACAAGATTCGTGCTTAGATCTGCCTAGCACATTCTCCTGTTAGGAGATGCTCGCCAGCGAACACTCACCCTTCAGGCTGACGATAATAACTGTTCGACCTGTTCGCTAAGACCAACCAAATCGCCTAGGTCACGCAGCGCGGCGACAGTAGCACCGCGTAACGGAACACCCTTCTCTAAAGCGTCTTGCTCGCGCTCATGCTCTATCTCTCCTGGCAGATAAATTCTTTCAACCCCGGATGCGTGCCGTGCGCTGTGCACCTGCTGGGCCAACCGTCCCATTCGAATCTGAAAATCACTCAAAGGCATCAACGCCTCTACATCGATTACAATGAAACTGTGCGCCTGATTACTGCGCCCGCCAGGATCACTAACCCAGTCACGCATTTCCGCCATGATTGCAGCACCACCAAGCACGCCAGTCAGAGATTCAACTATCAAGGCCAAACCCGACCCTTTATATCCCCCCAGAGATGTCAGCGAGCCTCCTTCCTGGACTGCTCCCGGATCCGTAGTCGGAGTCCCATCAGCATTCAGAACCCAACCTTCAGGTACCGATCTTCCTTCTCGCGAAGCGATTGATACCTTAGTTCCAGCTACGGTACTCATAGCGATGTCGAGGTAAACAGCATGTTCCTTAGGACCGGGTACGGCACAAGCAAGAGGATTGTTGCCAACCACACGACCAGCTGATCCAGCGACTGCCATATATGGGTCAGCGTTGGTCATCGCAAAACCAACCATGCCTTCGTCAGCCGCCATCTTGGCGTAGTAGCCAGCTGCTGCAAAGTTATTGCTATCCCTAGCTATAACGAATGACACACCGTGTCGACGCCCCCTCACGATCGCCAATTCCATAGCACGATAGGAGACTAATGGGCCGAGCCCAGAGTCCCCATTCAATACCAACGTTGCTCCGAGGTCACGTTCAATATTGATACGGGCTGCTGCAGTCATCCCGCCGGCCTGAATATGGCGGACATAGGGTGCAATCAAAGCGACTCCGTGGCTAATGCCACGCATCTCATTTTTCACCATTATCTTTGCGACAATCTCTGCGTCATCGCTCGGTACGCCGGCACTGCACAGCGCCTTCACCACCAACTCACGTAGATCAGATTCTATCGCTCGCGGAGTATTACCATTTATCCCTATTGTCATGAACCAACAAGGTCACTCCGGCTATGGAAGAATGTCAACCAGACTTCATGTCCAAACGTAATCGTTACCTACCGAATCTCGCTAATATCCTCTGCCAAACATTTCAAAGATAATCTCCTTATGCGAACAGAATGATAATCACGATAGAATATCAAATGGATTCCACACCATTAATTGATGTCGCCAAAGATGAGAATATATGCATCAAAGGATAACGATGGTTCACTCGTAAATGGATCTATCAATACAGTGTTGACGTAGTTGACCAACAGGCCGCTCATGGTGAAGGTGGCTCCTATGATCAAACCATTCAGAGACGGTCGCGACCGCTTTTTTAGAGAGCGACTTGGGCTTTTCATCCACTGGGGTCTGTACGCAATTCCCGCCTGGCACGAACAGATCCTATGGAGGAGTGACATGAAACGAAGCACCTACGAGATGCTTGTCAGCCGCTTCAATCCTAACCGCTTTGATCCGGATGAATGGCTGGTCGCAGCAGAAAGTGCTGGGATGAGTTTTCTGATGATTACAACTAAGCATCACGATGGCTTCTGCTTATGGGATACAAATTTGACTGACTATTCAGTAACGAATACCCCGTACGGCAAAGACATCCTAGCCGAAATAGCTGTAGCGTGCGAAAAACGAGGTATCGCCCTTAGCTTCTACTACTCCTGCCCTGACTGGCATCATCCGTATTATCCAAACATGGGCCGTCACCATGAAATGTTCGGACCAAGACCAAGTGATCAACCGGACCTCACTGCCTACTGGGATTTTGTCCGCGGCCAAGTGCGTGAGCTTTGTACAAATTACGGTCCCCTGCGAGATTTCTTCTGGGATGTGAATGTCGCTGGCTACCAAGACCCTAGTCTGAATGAGATGATTCGAGAGTTGCAACCAGGAATACTGATCAACGATCGCGGTCCAAGCCCTGGTGACTACGTTACGCCAGAGCGTCATGTACCCAACAAACGAGAGTTTGAATCTCCAACTCAGGCAGTTCAAGCACTAGGTCGTGAGAGCTGGGGTTACCGAGAGGATGAGGACTACTATAGCGACCGCTACATTATCGAAAGCATCGACCGTACATTAGCCATGGGTGGTGACTACATACTCAACGTAGGTCCCAAAGCTGACGGAAGCTTTCCAGAAGAGAATATCCTAACGCTGGCTCAGGTCGGAAACTGGTACCGAAGTGTCGTGGAGGCATTCGAAGGAACCGTATCCGCCTCAACGGTTATCGACGACGATGCCATCGCCATGCACGGCGACCTGAGAATACCCCGGGATAGTATGCTCATTACCCGCAAGACCAACACCCTCTATATCCATCTGCCAATTTCTCCCCAGAGCACCGGTCTGATACTGAAACCCTTACGCATCCTACCGAAACGGGCAACATTGCTTAATGACGGAACTGAATTGCAAGCAGCAGTGGAAACAACGCCGTGGCATTGGCAGGAGCTTCCTTACTTGAGATTAAGTGGCCTACCCGTTAATCGAATGACGGAAACAGTAATGGTAATACGCCTTGACTTCTCCCACGAAGTAGCTGAATAGGAACTGGCCAGGTCGCCATAGAAACCTTAGGGAATGGAACCTTCCGGCAAGATATTAGTGATCAGTAGAAACAACCCATCTGTACTATACGCTGCCAGAGCACTGAGTCGATAATTGTTGTACAGGATATTGATCAGGCTCCCCTTTAAACCAAATCAGTAATTTGAACCAGAGAAAACTATGCAACTTTCGAGAATTCCACGGGAAGCCCACGCCTTCTATGGGACACCCCAGAAAGGACACTTACTCACTGCATAGATCACTGGAAAACTATTCTCTTCCCCGGATCCAGAAGGCACCATCTTTTGAAGACAAGACCTCAGGGGCGAATACGATATGGCAACTCCTTGTTGGCCAACCCAGCTTCCATATTTTCAATCGACATCTTCATCATTTTCTCACGAGTCCGGTTTGAAGCACTGCCGAGATGGGGCAGGATGATCACGTTCTTAACGCCTAGCAGGGGATGATCTCTGGGCAATGGTTCTGGATCCGTGACATCCAGCGCAGCTCCACGAATCTGACCAGTTATGAGTGCTGTATACAGCGCCTCCGTTTGAACTACTGCGCCACGAGCCATGTTCACCAAGAAGCCTGATGTCTTCATTCTTTCAAATTCGAACGGTCCAATCATGCCAGTAGTTTCGTCAGTCAAAGGGCAGTTGAGCGTGACAAAATCGCTATCAGCCAACAGTTCATTAATCGTCGCATACCGCACCCCTAACTCCTCTTCTGCTACTTTGTCGCGATTACGATTATTGTAGACCACAGTCATCTCAAAACCAGCAGCTCGCCGAGCCACCTCCTTGCCAATCCTCCCCATGCCAATGATCCCCAACGTACTACCTGTGATTTCCTGACCAATTAAGACAGATGGATCATATCGGACGAATTCGGCGCTACGAGCATACTCATCACCAAACCGTAGATTGCGGCCAATGGCCATCATAAGCGCCATTGTCATGTCCGCTGTTGAAGCATCGAGGCAGCCAGGAGTGTTGCCGACCGGAATACCGCGATTCTCAGCCGCCACCAGATCAATATGATCAACGCCAACGCCATGGTTGCTGATTACCTTTAATTGAGGCATTCGGTCCATCAGCGCTGCACTTACTGGCGGATGTCCGTATGTAACCAACGCCACAGACCGTGCCGCAGCTTCAGACTGTTCAGACGAATCCCAATCTATAATCTCAAAACGTTCACCCAGTGGAACTTGAAAGATATCCGGAAGTCCATCCGCCATTATGGGAATACGGTTTGCCATACTCATACTTCTCCTACCCCCGCCTCAGTAGAGCAATAACATTCATCATGAAGTATCAAAAGAAATAGGTAACTATATCTGATCAGGTGATTATTGTGACGCATCACAGTACCTCATACACAGACCCGGGTCTTCCACGTTAGTAAACACTACACATAACGTCCTTCAATCAACGCCGTCGTGCAATACAGTACACCCTACTTCGGATACATACTGACAATACCGTGAACAAAAAGAGTATCCCAAAAGATCTGCTGGACTAATAACCTCAACAAACACTGCCGCACATCAAGCGAGATAGTCTGATTATCTCACACTGAGTATCACTAATACTCCAGATAAATTACCAAATACACTACAGCACATAAAGACAATTAGTAAGCATAGATCCATGGCATAAGGATAGCGCTCACAATATCAGATTTCGCGAAGCCCATGCATTTTATTATCGAGATTATCAACGTATAAAGACAACCAAGCCGACACTGAGATCTTCCAAAATTCACTGTTTTTCTCCAACTCATGAACTCAAAACCTCTCCAATACCATAGACTAAATGAATCTCAATTATGATTTCTGTTTGCAGATATTTAATTTAACAACGGTGTTTACAGCCGCTTTTTACATGTTACTGTTCTCATATGTCTGAGGCAGATCTCGACGTTCGCGACGCAAGAGGTGAATGGCGCCCGAAAGACCTCCCAAAGCCGTCCGCCATGTGGAACCGACCTGTCCGTCTTCGAATAATTCTGCAGTCCATCTTTGGCCACGACGGAGTCCTTAGGGGCAAGAACCTCATTTACATGGGGATCGCAGTATTGGCATGGTTTTTCTTCACACCTTCAATAGAACGCACGCAGACCCTGGCTATTGGGTGGATCGCGGAAATTTACCTGAGGAACGTCGCATTGCTCATCCTAATAGCTGGAGGATTACACCTCAGGCTTTACGTTCAAAAATATCAGGGACTCAAATTTAAATTCAATGCCCGATGGCTCGCGAAGAAGAATCGAGTATTCCTTTTTGGCAACCAGACCTGGGACAATATCTTCTGGTCACTGGTCTCCGGTGCTGGCGTCTGGACGCTGTATGAAGCCCTTACTTTGTGGGCGTACGGTAACGGAGTACTACCTCGCGTTGAGTGGCGCACACCGGGAGGAATTATTTATTGCCTATTGATAATGATAGCAATTCCATTTTTTCGACAGCTGCATTTCTACTGGGCGCACCGCTGGACACACTGGAAGCCGCTGTATAAGTCAGCACACTCCCTTCACCATCGAATCGTACACATCGGACCCTGGTCCGGCCTTTCAATGCATCCTATCGAACATTTGATCTACTTCTCCGGTGTATTTGTGCATTGGATAATTCCCTCACATCCAATCCATGCGGTCTTTCATCTGTTACACACTGGTGTGAGCCCAGCTGCTGGTCACTCGGGTTTTAAGGAAATAGTACTTAAAGATGATAAAACCGCTGGAGGAGCCAGCTATTTTCACTACCTGCATCATCGTTACTTTGAATGCAACTATGGCAATGAAGGAGTGCCCCTGGATAAATGGTTCGGGAGCTTCCATGATGGTTCCCCCGAGGCACATAAGGCTATGAGGGACCGCCGGAAGGGCTTTCGAGACGGTTCAAGCCAAGATCAACAGCAAGCAAGCCAATAAAACTTGGTCGAACTTAGCTCCTGTCACGCTCTCCAGGCCGTCAAACCACAGGCTTAGCCTAAACATGGTCTCTGCAACGGCATACCCTCACAAGACGACGCTACATTGGTGGACTCCCCTTGCCTTTATCGGCAGATTCAATTGACCACACTGAAGAAACAAATGGGGCCCTGCCCATCAGATTGCTATACTATCGGGGCGGAGAAGTTATGAGTGCACCTCGCCTTATTCAGTACCACTCTCCTGATGGAGAACGTCACGTCGGCGTGGTTCGTGATCAACACGCAATTGAAGAGCTCGCTAGCACATCCTCCATCTTAGAGCTATCATGCAGAGCTGAATCTTCAAGGAAGACCCTCGCCAGCATAATTGCTGACTGTGAGCGATCATCCCTCATCGACTATCAGGAGCTCATAGACAAGCAGCTGTTACTGCCTCCAATTGATCATCCTGATCCAACACACCTCACTCTATCTGGGACTGGCCTTAATCACAAAGGCAGCGCAATAACACGAGACGAAATGCACGGAGGATCAGGAGAAAGCTCCGAACCTGACGAAGCAGTATTAACGGACTCCACTCGCATGTTTCTGATAGGCCTAGATGGCGGAAAACCGCCATCTGGTCTCATTGGCTCAGCTCCGGAATGGTTTTACAAAGGCAACGGACACTCTCTCGTTTCCCCAGAAAGACAACTTGAGCTACCAGGGTTTGCAGGCGATGGTGGCGAGGAAGCAGAAGCTGTAGCGATCTACCTTATCGGCAGCGACCAGCTACCACGTCGAATTGGATTTGCGCTTGGCAATGAGTTTGCTGATCATGTCATAGAGCGACAAAACTACCTCTACCTGGCGCACTCAAAATTACGCACCTGCTCCATCGGCCCTGAGCTGCTCATAGGAGCACTACCAGATCATATCGAAGGTGAAGTTAGAATCAGACGAAATAAAGAAATATTATGGCAGGCATCATTTCAAACCGGTGAGTCTCATATGACCCATAGTCTCTCGAACATAGAGCACCACCTCTTTAAATACGACCTATTCCGTCGATCCGGAGACGTGCATTGCCATTTTCTTGGCGCCCCGGTTCTTAGCTGCGCCTACGGAATCAAACCGGAGACAGGAGATCAATTTGAAATTGAGTCGCCCCTGTTCGGAAGACCCTTGCGTAATCAACTTGCTTCGCGAAGTAAAGAAACTATGATAACCGTCACTCCCTTGTGACTATCAACCTTTTACTGCAAGTTGATCCCACTATACCCCAGTGCTGACTTAATATAGCACTGATAAAAGCACCCTAATTAGACGGCCCGATTCCTGCATGTAGAAATCTGATCGTGGCGCAAAAGACAGCACACATACACGCCATCTATCACTTTCTACCAATCCAATTAACTCCAGCCAATTCAAAACGGACGGGATTAGATTTAAAAATTTAAAATCAACCTTGAAGCCTAATGTTTTCAACACCGCTCAAACCAGTCTAACGACAACTAAGGCAGTATGTAGTACCATTCTGTCTTCCGCTAGTTGTTCGGGCTTGCGGGAGTGGAGGGGAACGATATGCGAGCGGCTAACTGGGTTCGAACCGCTTTGTTGGCGGCGTCTCTGGGCATCTTGGTGCCAATACTTGCTACTGCGCAGGAAAACTCTCAGCAAGATCTGATAGCTGCTTTCTACGGGCCACCTGACCTAACAATGCTCACCTATTACAGCGCTGGTTGGACTCATCTTGGCTTTGACAGCCAATACCCAGATCTTCTTAATGAACTTAATCAAAACCAGGACCCTATACGGAATAGCTTTTCCCACGGCTGGGGCGCATTGGTTACCATCGGGCAGCTTGTCGCAGTAGTAGAAAGTACACACGCAGGCACTTCTAGCGCTTATAACCAGAGGACGATCCGCCTCTCCACAGACGATCTTTCACTTCAAATCGGATACGCAGCGTTGAAGCTACCTGCGGCTACAGGATTCATTGCTGCTGGAGCAGGCCTTCAGACCATAGGCCTTCGGGGATACCCGGAGACAGCAGGCACCTTCAACGAGGTGGTCGTCGAACGAAATCCTGATGCATTCGAGATCAGTGCCCGCACCTTAATTCTCAAAGCTTCAGCTGGCTTCGAGCTTGCCATCCTTCCTCCCGGTGATCCATGGGGACTCCACGCCGGCATCATCGCAGGAGTAGCCTATTCCCCAATCGACCCTAAATACAGACTCTTCGGCAGCTCCAACGTTTTCAATTCTGCTCCGGAACTTGCTAGCGGACACCGTAAGCTTACGCCGTGGGCCTTCGGCATTAGCCTCATCCTTGGCGTAGGCGGCGGTCTATAGGTGAGAAAATATCTCTAATGAGAGAAATAGCAAGACCAAAAAACACAACCAGCACGTGAGTCATCTATGCATCCTAAACTGAAAACAACCGATTGGCCGTTTACAGAGTCTCGCGCACCCCGTTTCAATCGAACCTCTTAACTGTTTGCTTTCATGATATTAACAGTAATCTAAATCCAAAATTTAACGTGATTCTGCCCTTAGCAAACAAGTCGCTAATCCCACCATCACCAATTCCTGGCATAGCCTGGAAACTCGCACTCAATTCCTCAGGAAAAGGCAGTCCCCACGGCAATAAATGAGCCCCGCCAGACACAAAATCCTCGCAATCGATCTGCCTACCGCTCCTGTTGCCATGAACAGATTGTAATGTGGTAATGCACATGACTTCTCAGGAACTCATGCAATCAGTCTAAACCATCATTCCTATGGAACAACAATTTAGAGGAGAACCTCGCACATGATCGAAGCGATTATCAGCTGGATTAGTGAACTTGCTACAACTATTCGCGACCGACATAGCGTTAATCCCTACGTATTCCTTGCGCTTTCGGCTGTCTGTGGACCGCTATTCTATTACTCGCTTTTTCGGATGGCACGAGCGTCGAAACGAGACCGCAGCAAGATAGGACCCTGGAGTTTGGTCTTCCTGGCAGCTACTGTCATACCTTATCTTTATGTTCTGATCTTCGGTCGCAACCTGCCATGGTGGGTTTACATAGTTCTAATTGCAGCAGTTGGCATAGGAGCACGCCAGCTCGTAAATAGGCAAAGAAAAAATCGAAACAAAGAAAGTCCGGTCAGACCATAAGAAGCCGAGCTGCATTCTCTCCTAATACTTTACGCTTGGCGATCGCACTTATTTCAGCAGTAAGAATCTTGGCAATTTGGCTGCGAGGATCCATGAGTGGAATATCAGATCCGAACAAAACCCGATCTTCGCCCCCTTCCATTACTATCTCTTCAATCGCGCCTGGAGTACGAAAAGTGGAGCAAGTCTCTAAATATATATTGGAATATTCTTTAGCAGCAGTAAGCGCCTGATCACGCCACCTTTGCTGATTTCCGGTGTGACCTGCGACAAACATAGCGCGTGGAAACAATGGAGCCACACGAGACAGATATTTAGGTTCCGCTTGCCATTCCCTCCCAGTATGGGAAATCACAGCCAGTCCGTAATCATTAGCAAACCGATAGATCGGCCAGTAGCGCTCATCGTCGAGACTCCATGGAGTATGTGGTGGATAGATCTTAATGGCCGCCATTGACAGGTCGTCAACCGCTCGGCGGAGCTCGTCGAATATTTGAGCTTCCGTCATGTACGGAGAAACGTAGGCGAAACCTATAAACCGATCTGAATGAGCTGCACAAAATCTTGCCGTTTCGTCATTGGCACGTTTTCCATAGGGATGAAAGATATTGAAGAGGCAGGCGCGGTCAATGCCGGCACCATCCATTGCATGTAGCATCGCCTCAGCAGATCCGTCCATACCAGTGTGGCCGTGAAAATCAATGACCATCTACTACACCAAGTAGACTTTCCAGCGTGCCCGATAGAAGAGCCCTCCGGTCTGCATCAGACAAATCGATAGCGCGTAGGTAGTGAAGCATAGGACCCATCGCGTAGCGCGGATACCAAGAGCCATACAACAAACGCGAGGCGCCAAATTCGCTACACAGCATTTCGACTCCGCCGAGAGGTTCGTAACGACTGAGCTCTAAGTGCATGCCTTCTACTGCTCGCAGCATTGCAGGCACAAACATAGAATCAGTTGGATGAGCACCAATCAAGATACTCCTTAAGCGAGGAAACTCCTGAAGGGTCCTCACAATCACATCAGGCGCAATTTCAGTCAGCTCGACTACTACTGGCACATCGATCTCAGACAGCCAAGAGAGAAGCTCTCCATACAACCAAGGCTGAAAAGGCGAAAGAACGTGGTCTCCCGCACAGACCCTAACGCTCGTAAGGTCACCACTTCTATGGCGCTCCCTCAAGCGTTCAATAGAAATACGCGTTGGCCAGCCAGTCCACTGTGGGATCAGCCGATCGTTACGCCACTCTTCAAGCTCAACATCGATCAGTGTCGACTCAAGTAACGGCTGATGACTATTAGCATGATAGATAATAGCTCGCTCTACACCGTGTCGGTCCATCTCTGCAAGTAGTTGCACACGATCACGCAGAGGTGAAGGCTGCTTAACGGTATCGCCTACGGCAACGTTGCCATCGAACACAGACGCTGACTTCATACCTTCATCCATGCCAACCTAGATGATAGTAGATCGGCAACCTTAAGTTCGTACAGCCTTGTTGACATTATTGACTGGCAACAAACTAAGCGGTCATTCTTCAGATAGTTAGGGTTTTCAAGTCCCCTTTTGAGCAAGAAACCACACAAATTGGCAAACATATAGAGCAGACCACGAGACATACTATCCTGCAGTATGATCTACCTCCTAACGTGACTTCCTGAAGCGACGAGATCCCTCAGACCAGTACACAGCGAGCCACCAAGTTCAGAGCAAACCACTGCCTCGCGTTCATACAAAAAATAACTTTTTCTAAAGGCATCTAGCACAGCTCTATTTTATCTTCGTTGTTCGGCACGATACATAAGAACTCAAATGGCGCTTGCTTAACCTCGTAAGAATGCGGAATTCCCCCGGGAATTAGCAGAGCGTCCCCTTCGCTAACGTGGTGCACTGTGTTTCCAATGGCGACCGCAGCTTTTCCGCGAACTACGAATTGCTCGTGTTCTACCAAGTTCGTATGGCGAGGCATACCGCCGCCTACACCCATAACAAACCGTCGCATGACAAAGTTGGGAGCACCGTCATCGGGTCCGATCAGAATCTGTGTTTCCGTTGAGACTCCGGCCTTAACCAACGAGGCTGGCACTCCCAAAGCTTCCTTCACTACTCCCTCTTTTGCCATGAAATAAGACTAACATCACTACTCGACCACTGCGAATATTGATAAGATGTTCTTATAGAAGAAGGAGTTCCCTTGGTAAATCTTATATTTCACGGTCACGCATGCTGGGAGGTGCAAGGAAAGTTCCGCCTCTTGATCGACCCGTTCCTTTCGGGTAATCCCATAAGTGACGTTGCTCCGGATCATTTTCAAAAACTAGATGCAATCCTGCTCAGCCACGGCCATATCGATCATATCGGTGATACTGAAACAATCGCACGCGCGACCGGAGCAACGATCGTGGCTAACTTTGAAATTGCTTCCCACTTTGCAGATATAGGATTAAATACTCATCCCCTACATATCGGTGGCGGGTGGAATTTCCCATTCGGTTTCGTCAAGCTCACTATCGCCCACCACGGCTCTACTGGTCCAAATGGAGAAGCGTTCGGTAACGCCGCAGGGGTTATATTGCATGCTGATGGCAAGCGCATCTACCACGCTGGAGACACCGGAGTGTTTCTGGACATGCAGCTCATCGCTGAACTCAATGGCCCGTTCGATGCAGCTTTACTGCCGATCGGCGACAACTTCACGATGGGCATAGATGACGCAGTCAAGGCAACGGAATTCCTCAAAGCACGTATGCACCTGCCAATGCACTTTGACACCTTTCCAAATATCGAAGTCGACGCGGAAGAATTTGCTACAAAAGCGGCGGCTATCGCACAGCCCGTTACCGTACTCAAACCCGGGGAAAGCTATTCCATGCCTTAAATTTGCGAAGGAACCAATCTGATCATAGATCGTTCCCTCTAAACCGCCACTACTAACCTGAGGACCAATCTCCGTCAGATGTGTTCGCCGACACTCGCAACCGCCCTGGAAACCAAATATCTTGCGCGATTCTTTGCTCGATTGGCTACTATTCTATACACACCCAGGGTGTGACGTGCCTTGTAAAAGCATATATTTTGGTTTGTCACCTATTGGTCCCGTCCAACGAGAACGTGCGCTCATGTAGTGCACTGCCAGTCCTCGACGTCGATGTAACGTACGATTTGGCCCCGAGCGATGTAACAGTACGCTATGATGAAACGAACTTCTCCCAGCACGGAGAACTATTGTCACCTCACGAGCGAGTTCAACCGCATCGTCTGGCACCTTCTTATCTGTACGGTCGCCGACGACCCACTTTTCACTGTGGCTGCGTATCCCCTGGTCGTGGCTCCCTGGAACAACCCAAAGACAACCGTTCTCCAAGGTTACGTCGTCAAGCGCCATCCAAGCAGTAACCAAGTCGGTTGGTTCAATCTTGAAATAGGCAGAGTCCTGATGATAGGGCTTTTCCACTCCGCCGGGCGGCTTCATAAATGTCTGATCACCAAAGAGCTTGATATCTGGACCGAGCAGTGCCGTAACCACCTCTAGAATGCCAGGATGGCGAACGTACTCCTTATAGAATGAATCGTGCTGAGCTCCCTCATTTATCTTACGAAGAGTGTCTACAGAACGACCCTTCTGTTGTGCGCCAGGCTCGTATTCGACTCTTGATTCTGGAAACGGCACCTGACCTTCAGCGATAGCCTTAATATGATCACGCGTCTTCTGTAACTGATCGGCCGTCAGCATGTCTTCGACGACCATATAGCCGTCGCGTCTATATGCTTCAACTTTAGTTCTTGAAATTTTCATTAACCACTTCCTTGTAACAACCAAAACATAAGTTCTTCGCCATCAGTTCAAGCTTGCAAATAGCGCGTAGGAAGCTCAGCCCCAACAGTCGCTAGTCCCAGCGTAAACTGGTAAACGTTAATTCGAAAATCAGGATTAATACAAGTGTGCAAATAAGCGCGTTCGGGAGTTAAATTGTAGTCTTCGACAAGCCAGTGCATTAGATCCTGCACTGCTTGATCGACTAGTACATCCAAAGATGCACCTGTCCTTAACGCGACAATAGAGTCGGACTTCAGTAGCCGGATAAAGGGAATCCGCTTACTCTTGATCACGCTACAACGCGCCTGAACTAACGCGCGCGTCTCGTCAGCAGTACCATAGTACTCCGTATCAGCTTGGCTCGCGTGAACGTCGCCCAGAAACAGTAACGCACCCGAGTGAAAAACGTTAAACTGAACTCGAGTACCTACTGTAATATCTCGCGCGTCTAGATTTCCACCAGAAATAGTCTGGCCGTCGGAAGTGTTTATCGACTCTCGCTCTGGCGCGACGCTGATACAGCCAATCATTGGCCTTGTCGGCCATAATCGCTCCCCATCCAGATACGCATTTCCATCATGGTGATCGAAAATACGAACCGTCCAACGATTCAGATCTGGCCACCGAAAATCGTCTCCAATCTTCGTTCGGTTCGGTCCCCAGTTAGTGTAACCAGTATCATTTAGGTTGATCGATTCGATCTCAACCTCTAACAAGTCGCCTGGCTCGGCTCCAGACACTGCTACTGGCCCGCCAACAGGATTACTTTTTGTTGGCGTAGAACGACGAGTCGGCAAATGTGGTATACGGTCAGCCATTTCAACTGACGTTATTAGCCCTGATCCAGCATCCTCAGTCTCGATCTGAAAGCTCTCTCCCTGCTCTACAGTAATTAGCGGCTCGCCCTTTGCAAATTCATACTGCATGGCCTGTTCTCGCCTTATCCGCTGCATTATCCCTCCGAGTTCTTAATACGACTTTCCTTACAATATCAGTTCGAACTCCAATTTGCGTAGTTGAATATATGTAATGAGCAACCTTATGATCGCCCAGATGGAGCGAGTAAAATGTGCCGTAATTGGAGCTGGCTGGTGGGGAACTACTTCCCATGTACCAGCTTTGCGAGATAATCCCCATGCCGACCTAGTAGCGATACAGCATCACGACCCACAGATTGCCAAGCGTATTGCCAAGGACTTCGACGTAGCACATGCCTGCACTACTGCCGAGGAAGTGCTGGCCATCGACGATCTAAAGGCTGTCGCAATTAGCTCCGTGCCAGCCTTGCATTACGA
Source organism: uncultured Spirochaetaceae bacterium (assembly GCA_964618015.1). Taxonomy (GTDB): domain Bacteria; phylum Spirochaetota; class Spirochaetia; order SZUA-6; family Bin103; genus CATQHW01. The sequence continues at coordinate 18,400 of CAZTZA010000029.1, forward strand.
ACAAGGGAAAGCGGCTATAGAACGAGGATTGCATGTGCTTATCGAGAAGCCGTTTACTATCCGTGGGGACGAAGCCCAGGATCTGGTACGACTGGCAGATGAAAAAGGAGTGCACCTTATGGTGGGTACTACCTATCACTTCACGCGCCATTGTCAAGAAGCACGTCGCATACTGCAGTCCGGAGTTATCGGAAAAGTAAGAATGCTCAGCATCTTGTTCACAAACTTTACCGAAGGCCTCTACCGCGGCCTGGAGTGGAACAAAGCCATGCCCTCAAAGGATGAAGCTCGTTCTGAGCATAAACCACCATATCTTCTCCCAGGACTTAACTCATACAGTGATCCCAAGCTCGCTGGCGGAGGTCAGATCTACACTCAAGTATCCCATCCCGCTGCGTATATCAGCTATCTCACGGATCTAAAGCCAATCGAAGTGTTTGCGCGATTTGAATACGATGGTGCTAATGTCGACATCTACAACGCAATTGTAATCGTGCTCGACGACGGAACCTTAGTTAGCCTCGGCTAGAACGCTGCGGCCACGACAGCAAAGATGCACTATGAGGTGCGTGTCCACGGGACCAGCGGCGTGCTGGAACAGGAGCTTTGGAAAGGAACCTTGAGCATCGACGGCAAAGATGGCCTAACCGATTGCGAACCCCTTGCTACTGGTGATACATACCCCATGTACGGCCCATCCAAAAACTTGATTGACCTATCGATTAACCCTGAAACAACGCAGAACCTCTCACATGGTCGCCACGGAGCATTCGCCTCGATTGTGAGCGAGGCGGCAGTTGAATCGGCCCGTACCGGCCGTCCAATCAAGATTGCATAGGCAAAGTTTAGTTAGTGGCCTTCCGGAGCAAGGTCATAGTGATATGTAATCTTAATCTTGTCGGTAGTGGCAGGAACGTCCCAGCCCAGCCGAAATACTAACGAAAGCTCACGGGTTTCATCGGGATCAAGACGCTCCTCAACGAAGCAGAAACACTGGATCAGATCGACATGGAGCTGAGCGGCCGCGGGCGAATACGTGTGGGTAGCTACAACACGCAACGACTCGTCAGAGTTATTACGCACAGAAAACGTAGCATCTCCCATTTCGCCACGCCGAAGCCACAACTCTGGATCTGTTAGAATTTTGAACTGGACGGGAATGCCGTCAGCGATGTCCGCTTCCAAGGTAACCTGAAGATTGGCATCCCAACCCATAATTACACGCCAGCGCCTTCCTTCACGAATCAGATCGACGACCTCGGTCACTTCGACCATCGGTAGCAGACCTAACCGGGCGTCAGTACGGATACGACGCATCAACTGCCGTGGCGAACTAACCTCGTCAAAAGCCTGATCAGCTTCAGAAGCGTGTAGGAGGTGATAGAGGTCACTGTCAGTAGAATTAGGTAGTAGTGCACGGACCGTCAACCGCGCCTGATCTCCGGTCTGGTCGACTTGCGTCGAGAGAAACTGAATCGCATCCGCCAGCCCATCAACTCCATATTGGAAAGACTCTGGGAAAGGAGGGTTAATCTCGCTAAACTCAGCCAAAGAGCGCTCGGCGCGGTCAGCCGCAGAAGCAAGTGCATAGAGTTCCTGAGAATTCCGAGCATATCGAGCACGCAAGAACCGTTTAGTCACCTCTTCCGGAGAATCCGGTAACGAAACGGCTACAACAAGCGCCGCCGTGACAACTGCCGCCGACGCGGCAAGCACAACGAATACTGCTCGTCGTGGACGAAATCTCAGTTCATTTCCCATTTTCGATAGACATAATACACTGTGAGTGATGAATTCACTCACTTTCCACCAACGGGACGCACAATGGTTTCACTAAAAGGGACGACAGCTCTTGTAACTGGGGCAGGCACCGGCATTGGGGCAGCTATCGCCACAGCTCTCCACGGAGCTGGTGCGACAGTTACTCTCATCGGCAGGCGGCCTGAACCCCTGGCTCAGGTAGTCACGCAACTGGGCACTGATCGCGTACACTCGGTTTCTTGTGACATCTCTGACCATACAGCTGTGGAGCATGCCTTCCAGGAGGCTGCCGACATCCACGGTCCAGCCACGATCCTCGTTAATAATGCGGGGATAAACACCAACCCTCGCTCCATTGCCGAGATTTCCCTTGCGGATTGGGATCGCACAGTCGCAATTGACCTATCTGGCGTCTTCTACTGCGTACGGGCTGCACTCCCAGCAATGCGATCGACAGGAAAGGGAACAATTGTAAACATCGGTTCAATTGCTGGCCGCTGGCCAATAAGCCTAGCCGGCGCCGCATACAGCTCCGCAAAGAGCGGTGTAGTTGCATTGAATACCGTCATTAACGATGAGGAGTCAGACAATGGCATTCGCAGCACTGTAATCCTTCCTGGAGAATGTGAGACACCAATCATGGATCTCCGCCCCCAACCGGTAAGCGCTGAACGGCGGAAGGCGATGTTACAGCCGGAAGATGTTGCAGCCGCAACGCTACTGGCTGTAACACTACCTCATCGAGCCTGTATTACTGAGCTGGTGATCAAGCCTCGGATGTCCTACATCTGAGCTCAACTCCGCAGCTGGAAGAAAATAGAGAATCTCCGATTTTTGTCAACCGTGTAATCTACTGTGGATTAATCGTCAGAGCCCCCCATTATTGAAGGACCGACTGTGAGGTTGGTATAACTCTCGTGACCTGAATACTGTCCCGGTTAATTAGTTCACCTACGCGAGGACTGATGATCTGCTTCCACTCATCGTCCTCATAAACCGCCTCGTAAAGCCGTTTCCTCTCCGCTTCCGATGCGAATCGGCGGATCCATATATAGGTTGTTTCATCCTCTTCCCCTCGAAAACTCCCTGCAATCAGCATACCTCGGGAAATTTGGAAGGGAATGATCGTCTTTTCCATGAAAGTCACCCACTCGTCCATCTTTCCAGGAAATGCCTGGTAACGACGTATCTCATAAAAAGTCATGCTGCTGATTCTAAACCATGACTTGGCGACAAGAACGCATATAAATGAAGACAACTATCAGAAAAACAGTACAGTGGCGGCCCTGCGTCACAGATCCATCACCATATGATAGGGGAATATCTCGAAAACGAGGCGCCCACAACGCTAACTATCGTGATCATCACGTCCACTAAGTCAATCACGTTTCACATCAACGCTATATTTTTTTACCTACCGGATACAAAAATTCCGCCGTCAAAGAAAAGAAACAGGAGCTTACGACAAACACTCCCGGATCTTTGTAAAAAAGATTAGCCCTATCGGAAGAAGCCTAACCCACGCTGGAATATCTCGATTCGGTAATACCGGTGCAAAGTTCTAAACAGTAGGTCACTAAAAACGGCGCGACCAGCCCTCCGGCCAACGTTCCACAACAACCTTCGTTTGCGTAAAAAACTCGATGGCGTGTTTTCCTTGTGCATGAAGTGTACCAAAAAAACTGTCCCTCCATCCCGAGAACGGGAAGAACGCCATAGGAGCTGCCACGCCTAAGTTTATGCCGACATTACCCACATCAGCCTCGTAACGGAAGCGTCGCGCGATTGAACCACTACTAGTAAAGACGCACGCCATGTTACCGTAACGACCGCTGTTCACCAGGTGAAGTGCCTCGTCAACATCGGCGGCCTCCATCACGCCGATCACCGGACCAAAGATCTCGGTACTAGCAATGGTTCCTTCAGACGACACTCCGCGCAACACCGTCGGACCGACGAAAGACCCGTTGGCGTGGCCACTCACCTCGCGCCCACGCCCGTCCACAACAAGAATAGCCCCTTCCTTGATTCCAGCACCTATGAGTCCTTCAATCCGTTGCTGACTCTCCCGCGTGATCACCGGCCCCATCTCCACGCCATCATCCAAGCCATTGCCAACTACACGATCAATAGCGACCTGGGCCATTGCATCTGTAAACTGGTCAGCCGCATTGCCGACGGTAATAGCCAGAGACGCAGCTAAGCAGCGCTGGCCAGCACAGCCAAAGAAGCTATCCGCGGCGATCGTGGCAGTCATTTCGAGATCAGCGTCTGGTAGCACAACGATCGGATTCTTTGCTCCGCCCTGTGCCTGCACTCTCTTGCCCGCAGCTGAGGCGACAGCATAGACATGCTTAGCCACTGGAGTGGAGCCGACAAAACTGATAGCGGCAATTCCAGGATGCTTCAAAATATCATCAACTACGCGCCGGTCGCCGTTGATGAGGTTAATCACGCCAGGAGGAAATTCAGCCTCAGTCAGAAGGTTGAAAACCGCATGCATAGTCAGTGGCGTCCGTTCAGATGGCTTGATAATGCAGGTATTGCCGCACGCTAATGCGTAAGGAAAAAACCAGAACGGAATCATCGCTGGAAAGTTGAACGGGCAAATAATCGCGCAGACGCCAACTGGCTGGCGAACCATTAGCTCATCAATGCCGCTCGCGACGTCTTCCAGAAAATCCCCCTGCATGAGGGTCGGAGTACCGCAGGCAACCTCCACATTTTCGATAGCGCGCTTCAATTCACCCTTGGATTCGGCCAATGTCTTGCCGTTCTCACGCGTGAGGAGATCGGACAACTCGCCTATATGGGCATCAAGCAGCGCCTTAAGTCTAAACATCGGTTGAATACGATCTTCCAATGGCGTGCGACGCCAAGCACGGAAGGAAGCCGTAGCAACATCAACCGCCAAATCCAGGGCTTCGCCGGTTGAGAGAACTACTCGACCAATTGACCCTGCCGTAGCTGGATTTCGCACATCTATAGAATTATCTTGGCCAGCTTTCCTCCATTCAGTACCGATGTAATTCAAAGCTTCTGTCATCAACGCTAAGGTATCATGACCTGTCTTTAGATATGAACGCAGTGAACGTTTCGAATACGACTTTGCGTCCTAAACACGTATATAAATCTATGGAAACGGCTGTGGACAAAGGCGATAGAAAATACCAACATCTTACTCATCCCCATAGATCACAACAGCAGGGATTACGGTCAACCGGGAAATCTGACTGAAGTCTACAAGAAACTGGACAAACTAAGACGCAATTAATGGACTTAATTCTGCTGCCCTCAAGAGCACAGACAGGTTGCCTGTCGGCGCGCTGCAAGCAGCACCAGTAAACAACACGGAGCACTCACACAATCCAGACTTTGTACCAGACCTAATCACCTGCTCAAAGATATATAGACTCTTCAGGGTCCTAACGGAGATAGCTGCGCAACTATTCTGACAGTCCTAATTTATTGAGCTTTGGAGTGATAACGACACGACAATAGCCCGCCTGCTGATTCTCATTGTAGTAACTCTGATGGCAGGTCTCAGCTGGGTAAAAATTTTCTAGCTCAACAATCTCGGTCACAATCGGATTCGAAAACCCCTCTGCTGCTTTCGTCTTTGATGTAAATGAAATATCGCGTTGACGCTCGTTATGATAGCAGATGATCGATCGGTATTGTGTGCCGACGTCAGCTCCTTGTCGATTAAGCGTGGTTGGGTCATGGGCGTTCCAAAAGACATCCAGTACGTCAGAGTAAGAAATTAGTCGCTCATCAAACTCAATCTGCACTACTTCAGCATGGCCTGTCTTGCCTGAGCATACCGACTCGTAAGTGGGATTGTTCTGATCACCGCCAGCGTATCCAGAAATTACGCGCTTAACGCCAGTTATCCGCTGAAAAACCGCCTCCACACACCAGAAGCAGCCGCCCCCGACCATAAAACCCTCTCTATCGTGCACTCTAATGCTATAGTCCAGTCGAGGACCTGGCCAGAAGGAACTACAATGGAGGTCTCGGAACAGAGGCTGATCGTAGAATCAGGTCAGATTGCGAGCCTATGCAGTCACCAGCACGAGTCCATGTTAAGGGCGCGGTTCGGTTGCATTATTGCCATGTATCCAGGAAGAACCGACAAGATCTCGCCTAACCGCAACCATTATACATCAGCAAATAAAGACTACGGCCTCTCGACGCACCCTGACTTAAATTGGCATTTCCGAAAAACGTTGAAAACCGTCGCCGGGAAATCCCAACTATCCCTTCATACCGCTTCATTTGCTATGCGTTCCAACGTCCATTTTGATCACTTCCAGCCGTGAAAACTTGCCCTAAACCCTTTTCACAGACACCCTACCCATCCGTCAATCGAAGGAGCCGGACCGCTAAAACTGCATTTATCATCAATGCTCTTGAGGATCTGATTGGTGAGGTAGCTATACCTCTTCGTCATCAAGATCCATTCACCCTCTTGGTAGCAGTGATCCTATCTGGCCAGAGCACCGACGCAAAAGTAAACCAGATCACTCCAAATTTATTCGCGGTCGCCTCAACCCCACAAGAAATGGCGAGCTTGTCAGTTGCCAGCATCGAACGGGTAATCCGTCCTTGTGGCTTATCAAATAGTAAGGCTCGAAATATTAAGGCTACTTCAGAGATCCTTGTGAACCAATTTGAATCACAAGTACCAAGTACGCAACAAGAACTGGAATTACTTCCAGGAGTAGGGCCTAAGACATCTCAAGTAGTACTTGCACAAGCTTTTGGAAGAAACTCCTTCCCCGTTGACACACACATACATCGGCTCGCTTATCGTTGGGGGCTTTCTCCAGGAGATAACGTCTTGCAGACAGAGCGTAACCTTAAGCGCACCTTTCCCGAGCGTCTCTGGAGCCGCTTGCACCTTCAGATCATCATTTTTGGGCGCACATACTGCCCCGCACGTCGCCACCGCCCATCTGACTGTCCTATCTGCCATGTTGTGGGCCGACGGGATCTTAAACCGTCCTGATCAGATTTCTACTTACACTCACCGGCAATGAACAACTCGCCGTTAGGTTTTACACGAGAATACGCGAGTCCCGGATTGGTCAAAGCGTCAAGTACGATACGACGGTTAAAATCATGTACATCCTCCGAACAGAGATACACGTCAATCGGCATCCATAGGCACTCTTCAATCTCGCTCGTTTGCAAGACAATTATATTGCTCAACGGCTTCAAGC
>CAZTZA010000030.1:0-5072 GCA_964618015.1 uncultured Spirochaetaceae bacterium
CACATTTGTATACGCTTTCAGGATTCTGTTACCGAAAGGCGCTGTTCGAGCCTGGCGAAAATGTGGCCGTGGTTGGACTAGGAGTTTTAGGTCTTGGTGCAGTAGCGCTGGGTCCGCTTTTAGGGGCTAGAACAATAGCAATAGGTAACAGTTCTTTGCGGTTGGAAATGGCGACTCGTATGGGTGCGCACGCTGCCTTTTTGTCTTCAGATGATGATCTTCAAGAGAAGTTGAACCGTTTTACCGATGGGATCGGCATAGATCTTGTAATTCTGACTGCTAACCCGTGGCCTGCGTATCGCACTTCGGTGGAGATCGTACGAAACGGAGGAAGGGTTTCTATCGTTAGTTTACTTGGAAGAGGTGAGGAACATCTTAATTTCAATCCTCTGGTGCTCGATTGGTTCTACGACAAGGGCATTTCACTAATTGCTGTGAATGGTATGGCTGGTTATAGGTTTCCGGGTGATCCTGAAGATCAGGCACCGAGCGGTGCGAGACGGAGCGACGACAGTAGCGAAAGTTTGTCGCGGTCAGTGAGTTCGGATAGGTTTTCTTGGAACAATTCATGTGCTCATGTGCTTTCCTTAATGGCTGATGGCGGGCTTGAGCCAAAGCGATTGATAACTCATCGTTTGCCATATCATGAAATGAAGAAGGCTTATGAAATGGCGTATCACCGAGAAAAGGAGATGCTTGGCGTTGTTTTTGATTGGCGTGACGTCTGAGTTCAATGGTCGGTTGGCCAGGAGAATTTGCCATAGCGTAATGCCGACTCGATAGATCTGCCGGAACTAAGCTATAGGGGATTCCTTCATTTGTCTGGAGGGCTCCTGAGTCTTGGTTACGGAGGTGTAGAGGCTTTAAGCGCAGTCCTTGTCGCTAATCTCCCGCAAGAGAGCGGCTCGCCTCTAACGTCAATGCCTAAGAAGATCTTGATTGGTTGCTTGAACCAATCTTTTTGACAAATCAAAATATTCGCTTATAATATTGGTTGAAAGAGGGCTTTCCGGTGATGAGGACGCCAAAAAACGCTCGGTTTCCGCGGGTAGCGGCTTGGTACCTGTCTGCCGCCGTTATCATAGGAAGTTTGATTACTCTGGGTCCGATAGGGTCACGAGCCCACATCGTTCCAGAACGACCCTGGCATCCCGTTGCAGCTGGGTACTTACGATCACTTTTTTATCTCGAGCTTGTTCCTGTCGACTGGCGGCTTGTGGCGTCTGAGTACGAGGAGGTGCACGAAGCCGGCTACGGTATCAATTCTGTTTACGAGGGGCTGGCGGCGGCCGACGACGTATCTGAGATCGATCATGTCGCAGCGATCCGAGATAGCATCAATCAGCGTGATCCCGGGGGGCTCTACACGGCTGCGCCGAGAGCAGTTTCACAGCTAATCCGGATGCACTTGCAAAACGCTGATAAGCATCTTGATCGGCCTGGCGCCGCACAAGACCAAGTCTTGCGTGCGCAGGCACTCTATCGGGCTTTTGATTTTGGTATAGAGCAAACGGATTCAGAGGCTCATTCAAATATGGGTCGTGCTTGGCTCTCCGTAGCTACTAGTATTGGTGTTGCTGGGGTTGGGAGCGCAGATGGCGTCACGGCCGACGTCGCAGCATTCCGTCAAGCAAGGAACACTATCGAAAGATATCTTATTGATAGCTTTGAGCCTGATATTAATAGGTCAGTGAGTAGTTTTCCGCCGATTCCTGCCTTCGCTTTCCAAGCTACTACAGGTCCACGGCTTGCCGTGACTTTGCCTCCTGGTAGTAACTTGAATGATCAGGTGCCACTGCCCCGACTTGTCTTGAACTTTGAGGAACGAGGTATCGATGAGGCGGACCTCTTCCTGATCGCATACGGTGATATGTTATTTGATTCTCCTCAAATTTTTGGTTCGCCAGCGCGGGAAATAGGTATAGCGTGTTCTACGTGCCATAACCGCTCGGATATTAATCGTGATTTCTTCATTCCTGGAATTAGCGTCCGGCCCGGCGGGGCGGACGTCGACGGTCATTTTTTTAATCCGCGTTTCAATGATCACCGCGACGATGCCCTTGATACTCCTAGCCTCAGAGGTATTCGGTTTACTGCCCCGTACGGACGAGATGGCCGATTTGGTAGTCTGCGGGATTTTACTCGCAATGTAATTGTCAACGAGTTTGCTGGTGATGAGCCTACGCCGTTCATGTTGGATGCTCTAGTGAGCTATATGTTGGAATTTGACTGGCTACCGAATCCACTGCTGCGGGCCGATGGAACCTTGACTGAGTCCTCGAGTCCGGCAGCTCTTCGGGGTGAAGGCCTATTTAATAAGCCCTTCACGGGAATGTCTGGCATGTCATGTGCAACATGCCACAATCCCAGTTCTAACTTTCGAGATGGGCTTCAACATGACATTGGCAGCGGTAAACCCGCTTCTACCGGATCGCTCGATAGCGCACTCGACACGCCAACGCTTTTGAATGTCAGTTTTACCTCTCCGTACATGCATGACGGATCAATCTCGACACTCGAAGGGGTAGTTGAATGGTTCGATGAGCGCTTTGTATTGCGTCTTTCACGTCGCGATAAGGAAGATCTCGTTTCATACCTATATGCGATTGGGAACGGGGTCGACCCCATTGAGGTTTTCGATACGGACAACACATTATTTATGCTGTTTTGGGGTGAGCTTTCAACCTTCTTAAGTACTCTGGGAACGCTCATTCCCGACCGTGATGAATTCCACGCTGACCTGTTACTCGATACTGTAATTCCCGATCTTATCGCTGATGCTGGGGCTTTAGAAGATACCCGACAGGTTCCTATGGTGCTCGAGCTAGCGGAACGGCTAACGAGCATACAGGCAGCTTGGCAGAACGGTGAATGGTCTGTGGCGGAATCGTTGTGGCTTGAGTATCAAAAACTGGAGGCCGAATATGGGCCGCAATTTAGATAGAGAACGTTGATGGACCGAGTGCATAGTACGCCTCCAAAAGGTGCAAAGTAATGTTCCCTTCAACAATAAATTATTGTGTTGGATTGTGTTTTAAGGTCTGCCTGTCTGTGGCGATCTTTTTTGCGGCGATGAGTCCACTGTGGTCGTCTGGCTCCCCTGACGAGCCATCGGATTCGACGTCCGCGTTACCGCTGGTTCTGGCTTTTATTCCTCAGGAAAATCCGGAGAAATTGCTTGGAGATATTGCAGCAGTTTCGACTTACTTATCTGCTGAAATGGGTGTGATTGTTGAGGGGTTCGTTACCCAGGATCAAGCGGCCGCAGTCGAGGCATTGCGGAATGGTGATGCTGATATCTCCTTTATGGGTGCTCTTCCGTACGTATTAGCTCGTAATGAGATAGGTGCTGAAGTGATTCTCGCTGAGGTTTATCGAGGAGCGCCATATTATCGTGGCCGTATCTTCGTTCGACGTGACTCAGGTATTCGGTCTCTAGAAGATCTTCGAGGGAAAACTATCGCATTTGCTGATCCGCTTTCAGAATCCGGGTATCTCTATCCGCTTGACATATTGGCCCGAGAAGGCCTGATGGAGCGCGGCGCGGACCCCAGTACCTTCTTTTCTACCGTCTATTTTGCGGGTGGATATCAACAGGCGATTCAGGCCGTCGCTGCTGGTTTTGTAGATGCTGCAGGAGCAAGTCAATTCGCAGAATTACTCTTGACTCCTGAACAATTTGCTGAGGTTACTTGGATCGCAGAATCTGAAGATATCCCATCCCATGCGGTAATCGCTCGTAATGGGTTAGATCCTGAACGTGTAGAGCGCTTTCGAGTTGCCATGTTAAGGCTCAATGAACCAGAACACCAACACCTTTTGAAACATCTGTACGGACCCGACGGATACATTGCTGTTGAGCATTCATCGTATACCGGAGTCGAAAGGATGGCGCGTTTGTATGGGTTGCTTCCGTGAGCACAAGTGGCTCAATAACGATGCCTCGGGTAGCTGTTGCAGTTGACCATGCTCACGTATTTTTTCCTGGGTCCGTTGCGCCGGTTGTTGACATTGAACACTTGCGTATTGTGGAGGGAGAGCGTGTTGCCATACTGGGACCAAGTGGTGCTGGTAAGACCACTCTGTTACGTATGCTGAATGCCCGTATCCGGCCGAGTGCTGGACGAGTACGCGTTCTTGATCGAGAAATTAACTCGCGAACAGGTATGCCACGAGTCACTCGCCGACAGATTGGTTTTGTATTCCATAGCTTTAACCTTGTCGGTCGAGCTACGGTTATAGAAAACGTGTTGTGTGGCCGGATGGGGCACTTGGGACCGGGTAGCTTGTTCGGCATTTTCCCAAAGAATGATCGGGAAGTTGCGTATGCGGCCTTGGAAGAGGTTGAACTGGGAGATAAGGCAACCCGCCGTGCTGATACGTTGAGCGGTGGTGAACAGCAGAGAGTTGGTATTGCTCGAATGATCGCCCAGTCTCCGAGACTGGTGCTGGCAGACGAACCAGTGAGTAACCTTGATCCCGAACTTGCTGACGAAATTTTGGAGTTAATAGTCACCGCTGCTTCTCGGCGCCACACTACACTGCTAATGACACTGCATGTTCCGGAGCAAGCTCAATTTAACAGTGATCGAATTTTAGGAATGCGTCGTGGAAGGATAGTATGTGATTGCGCATCTAGTGATCTTGATAGTGACCTTCTGCAGACTATTTACGGACGATCAGAGTTAAAGATGCCGGCGCGTGATGCCGTTGACGCGTTACATAACGAACTCTCTTGACCAGTGTTCCATGCTGATCTGAAGCGCAATATTTCTCGCAGTCTTACTGCTGTAGTTATCGTTGTAGCTGTTGCGTGGGCTTGGTCTGGAGCAGAGGTAGAATTGGGCAGGTTGCTCAGTGGGCTTCCCCGTATGGGAAAGTTCCTTGGCCGGATGATGCCCCCTGACCTTGGGGTCGTAAGTACGGTCGCTTCTTCTACCATAGAAACTATCCAAATTGCTCTGTTTGGGACGATGGTTGCAGCGGTTGCCTCTTTTATCCTTGGGCTTTTAGCGGCTGACAATCTAACTCCCCGCTGGGTGAACCAGCCTGTTAAATGGATTTTAGGCATA
>CAZTZA010000030.1:5082-7940 GCA_964618015.1 uncultured Spirochaetaceae bacterium
GGTTTAGGGCCTTTCCCCGGTGTGCTCGCGATTGCAGTTCATTCAACAGGTATGTTGGGAAAATTTTATGCAGAAGCTTTTGAAAATGCAGATGAAGGTGTTCTGGAGGCGATTGAAAGCTCCGGTGCATCATGGTTTCAACGGGTGCGTTTTGCAGTGCTACCACAGGTAGCCCCAGACGTTGCTCGTGACACTATGTTTCGTTTTGAACTTAATTTACGAGAATCTTTGATCTTAGGATTAGTTGGAGCTGGTGGAATTGGTTTCTATATTCAGGCCTATGTACGTGCGTTCCAATACGAGCGAGTGGCGACGTTGACGCTAGTTGTAATCGTGATGGTGATTGCTGTAGAGCTGTTTAGCACCTGGGTGCGTCGCCGGTTACGCTGACCGCTGTCTATAAAAAATTAGTGACTGGTCTACGTCTGTTGGGTGGTGTTGCCCGACGAAATTACGTCAAACTATTGTCTATGACGAACCATCAGAATACAGATGTCCCTTTCGAGAGCCGTATCAAACGATTGTTATCTGCCGGCAAGGCTGCTTGGGGGATTGCTACACTAGACCAGTCGGAAGTCTCTGCCAAACTTGCGATTAATTGTGATCCGGATTTTTTCTGGATTGATCTAGAACACTTTCCGTATGGCTCTAACGAAGTTCGATGGCTACCAATTTTATGCCGACAGGTTGGAGTAGCAGCGCTCATTCGTGTTCCTGGACTTGATCCAGTCGACATAAAAAAGGCGTTGGACATAGGTGCAAGCGCAATAATGATACCTCAGATAGGAACTGCAGATGAGGCTAAGCGTGCTGTCGAGTATGCGAAGTATCCGCCTCAAGGATCGCGCGGGATCACGCCAACCTGGACAACTTATATGGACGTTAGTTGGGATGACTATCTGCCGGTAGCCAACGACGAGACTTGTGTAGTTGTCCAAATTGAAAGTTTAGATGGCATCGCTAACATGGATGCTATTGCTGCCGTAGAGGGCGTAGATGTTGTGTTTGCTGGTCCAGCCGACCTTTCTGCGGCCCTAGGTGTTATTGGGCAAACCCAACATCCTAAAGTGCTCGATTTTCTTGCTAGTTTTCCTCAACGTGTTGGCGTTCATGGAAAAGTGGCGGGAATTACCATGCCGACACTAGAGCACGTCCGGAGGTCATACGATGAGGGATACCGATTTATTAATGTCGGTTCGTTCGGAGCTCTTGGTTCAGAGGGTCTTACTTCGGCGCTTGAAACGCTTAGAGACCGCGAGCACCCGAGCTGATAATTACTGAAACATGGTGTGCAGAGATTGACGAGTTCTTTGCAATGGTCAACCGAGGTGTCGGGAAGCTATGGTGACCGCCGAGCTTGCCAGGAAATCGAGTAGTTTTGGGTTTTGGATCTTGCTATGACGAACCATCAGAATACAGATGCCCCTTTCGAGAGCCGTATCAAACGATTGTTATCTGCCGGCAAGGCTGCTTGGGGGATTGCTACACTAGACCAGTCGGAAGTCTCTGCCAAACTTGCGATTAATTGTGATCCGGATTTTTTCTGGATTGATCTAGAACACTTTCCGTATGGCTCTAACGAAGTTCGATGGCTACCAATTTTATGCCGACAGGTTGGAGTAGCAGCGCTCATTCGTGTTCCTGGACTTGATCCAGTCGACATAAAAAAGGCGTTGGACATAGGTGCAAGCGCAATAATGATACCTCAGATAGGAACTGCAGATGAGGCTAAGCGTGCTGTCGAGTATGCGAAGTATCCGCCTCAAGGATCGCGCGGGATCACGCCAACCTGGACAACTTATATGGACGTTAGTTGGGATGACTATCTGCCGGTAGCCAACGACGAGACTTGTGTAGTTGTCCAAATTGAAAGTTTAGATGGCATCGCTAACATGGATGCTATTGCTGCCGTAGAGGGCGTAGATGTTGTGTTTGCTGGTCCAGCCGACCTTTCTGCGGCCCTAGGTGTTATTGGGCAAACCCAACATCCTAAAGTGCTCGATTTTCTTGCTAGTTTTCCTCAACGTGTTGGCGTTCATGGAAAAGTGGCGGGAATTACCATGCAGAAACTAGGACATCTCCGGAGGTCATACGATGAGGGATACCGATTTATCAATACCGGTTGGTTCCCAGATGTTGGTTCAGAGGATCTTACTTCGGCGCTTGAAACGCTTAGAGACTATGAGCACCCGAGCTGACTAATAGGATTGAAGGTTCATTATTATCGAATTGATAGTTGATTAAGATGATCCATGATGTTTGAAATTTCTTTGAAGTGTTCGTTGATTAGTGCTCAATAATATTGAGAAAACGAGAGGATTAGTATGATCGATTCTGCGCGGCTGATAGAAACATTTCTCAAGATACTTCGCATAGATAGCTATTACCCAAATGAGGATCCGGTGATTGATGCTCTCAAGCCACAGTTAGAGGGTGCTGGGGTGATCTTGCAGGCTGATCCGCATCGGAATGTTCTGGGTTTTTGGCCTGGAACAGGGCAAAGAGCCAATGAAGATTCGATTCTTTTATGTGCCCATACTGACACGGTTCGGCCAACCCCGAAAATGGAACCCGTTATTCGTGGAGGGGCCGTGCATACTGACGGCTCGAGCGTGCTAGGCGCTGATGATAAGGCAGCGGTAGCCGCCATCGTGGAAGCGGTGGAATCGATTTTTTCAGAAGGAATGGCACATCCACCGGTAGAGGTGTTGTTCACGGTGGGTGAAGACGTTGGTCATATTGGCTCTAAGGTATTCGATGTTAATTCTGTTCGCTCCAAGATGGCCTTTGTTCCAGATGTAGATGGTCCTGTTGGTGGCATTATTTTAGCTGGACCATGGGCTGATACTTTCCGGGTC
>CAZTZA010000030.1:7950-24608 GCA_964618015.1 uncultured Spirochaetaceae bacterium
CATTGCAGATGGCAGCCTACTCCATACAGGAGATGGATCTTGGCCGCATCGATAATGATACTACAGCGAATGCTGGGATTCTTGCTGGTGGTGAGGCGGAGAATATTATTCCTTCACAGGCAGAGCTAACTCTTCAGGTACGCAGCCTAGATCATGTTAAATTTATATCCAATAAGGAAAAGATGATTAATTGTTGTCAACGTGGGGCAGAAGCGTTTGGAGGCAGGTGCGAAATAGAACCTATAGGATCAACTGCCGGCTATCGGTTCAGCGGAGGAGATGCGCCGATTCAGCGTGCTGAATCGGCAATCCGTGCGACAGGGCTTGAACCCTGGCGGGCGACTACTTGCGGCGGCAGTGATGCAAACGAGCTCAATGCAAAAGGGTTGCCAACTGTCGTTCTTTCGGTTGGCTATATTGACATCCATACAAATCAAGAGTCGATGCCTATCGATGACTTAGAGCGCTTATCGCGGGTGTGCCAGGCTCTGATGCTTGGTGAATGAGCTGAAGAAAGTAGCAGGAACTGAATAATGGTTTCTATTTCAGTGAGCACTATGAATCATATGGTTTCCATTGAGAAATAGATTGACTATCGATGATCAGCTGATCAGCACTTTTTTGGAACAGGGTTACTTAAAACTGGGTCGACTCCTTGAAGGTAGTGATCTGACTGAACTCTGTGATCGTATTGACGATATTATGATGGGCTCCGCTACTGTTCCATACAGCCAGATACTAATGGAGCTTGATCCATCTACTAATCCTCCGGAGCATCTGAGTGGCCAGACTAACGGTCACAAGCTTGCCACTTTGTCCTACCGAAAAGTTCAGGGATTAGAGCTGGATCCGCTGTTTTTCTCGTATTTATCCCTTCCTGTTTTTGCGGACTTATGTGGACGTGTATATGGAGAGGAAATAGCTATAGGTTGCATGCGTGCGATGGTTATGAATAAGCCAGCTGGTGGTGGGGCTGATTTGAGATGGCACCAAGATCGATGGACGGACTTAGATCGTGATCCCCAGATCACTGTATGGACTGCGTTAGATCCAGCCATGATTGCCAACGGTTGTGTGGAGATTGTGCCTCGGTCGCATCGCCGATTGCGTAACTCTACTAATAGATCTGGGTTTCTGAGTAGTGAGCAAATTCACCATCTTGATCAACAGATCAGGTCAGCTGATCCTTTATGTGAGACAGTGCATCTTGAACTGGAAGCTGGCGAGGCGGTACTGCTCCATAACTGGACACTTCACAGGTCAGGGATTAACGATACGGAGTTCTCACGACGGGCATTTAGCGTCTGTTACATGGATGCGGCTACACGCTCGTTGAGAGGTGATGCGTTTCCTTTAGTTTTTTAGGTTTCACCATCGATGCTGTGATGGTGAGGAAAGGTAATGATCGAAATTTTTGAATATCAATCGAAAACGATCAGAGAGTCAAGAATTTCGATATCTGACGAGGACGTCCCTTGAGAGTTATAATGCTTTGTCGATAGAACTCTTATAGTGATTTGTAGTCCTGTAGATAGAATTCTAAATCCAGCTCTGTGGTAAGATTTGCAGTGGATAGGTTGACGAGCATACAGCCGCAATAGGCTCGTAGGGTCCCGGGCTCTCTATTGCTGATTATCATCTTAGTAGACTCACTTGAGATGGTATTGGTGAGTTGGCTGGTTAAGGGCTATATGTCAATTTGATAGTGCTTGAGGGCTGCTGGGTTAAGTTCAACTCCAAGCCCCGGACGTTCGTTCAAGTGTACAATGCCATTACGGGCGCGTAGCGGCTCTTTTAGAAGATCTTGTTGTAAAGGGCTGTCATCGTATAGGTCATATTCCGCGTAGGGTGGGTTTGGGACAGTCGATAAGACATGCATATTGGCAGCAAGACCGACTCCAGTACCCGATGAGCAGGCAACGTGCGGCGTGAAACGAACACTATGAGCCGTGGCCATTGCTGCAACCGCGGATGCTTCCGATATTCCGCCTACACCCGTTGCATCTGGCTGGACGATGTCGAATGCTCTTTTTTCGAACACTGGCGTGAATTCGTGGCGGGTGAATAACGATTCACCCCCAGAAATTGGTACAGAGACAGAGGAACGTAGACGAGCATGTTCCTCTACGTATTCATATAAGGTTCGACTGAGGATAGGTTCCTCTAGCCAAGAAATCCCGTAGTGATCGTGATAGCGGTTGGCGATTGACTCGGCCCCACGATAATTACGTGACATGTTGGCATCGACAATCAAGTCAATGTCCGAGCCGGCGACCTCGCGAGCTGTCGCGACAATCCGATCGTCAGTAGGCTCGTCGATGCCAACTCGCAATTTTATTCCCTGGAAGCCTCGTTCGATTGCGTATGCGCAATCTTTGGCAGCTTCGCTAGGAGGCTTGAGGCTAGGTGCAGCATAGGCCAGGAGTTCCCGGCGGGTAGCGCCCAACAGTTCATAGATCGGCCGGCCACATGCTTTACCAAGTATGTCCCAAAGGGCGATGTCAATACCGGATACGGCGTAGGTCTCAATTCCACGCCGGCCCCAGCCATGGCTTGCCGTGAACATTCGTTCCCAAATTTTTCCAATCAATAAAGGATCTTCGCCGATAAGGAGTGGTGTTATTTCGTCTTGAATTACAGGGGCGATCCGGCGTAAATAATTAACAGAAAAACCGGCTTCTCCTATTCCCTCTATACCTTCGTCGGTGCGTACCCGAACTATTACGCCACCTTTAGTGGCGACTTCCATTGCTCCCCACCGAAGAGGCACAGGAAGATCGCACGCAACTCCAAAGACCTCAATTTCAGTTATTATCATCTCTTAAAATCCATTATACGAACTATGGTAGAAAAATTACCGCCGGGATCAACTTGCGCGAGCGTGCGCCATATGTTGGAAAAGGCATCCAAAGCGGTATAGTTGGATACCTTTTGGAGCATTAACTAATCTGGAACGAGAAAAATGAGCAGTCACGAAGGAGGAAGCGGAGTGCAACCCATTTGTTTTCTAATTCGCCAACTGAACGATTGGATTTCCAATGTAGTTCCGCATCGAGATGATCTCCAGTGATCGGCCTCGATCCTTCTGCGTCAAAGCCAGCGATGGGTTCACCAATTCCCCAGTCCCAGAAGAGCTGACGGCGTGGAATCCCAGTTCGCTCGAAAGATCCCAAGACTTCACAGCGGAGGTATCCGCCTGGTCTAGTTTGTATATTGACTCGTAGCGAGCTGCCACGATCGAAACGTATTAAGCGAGTTATCAGTTCTCCTTGTTCCTGTCCTGCGTCATATGAGACAAATCGATCCCGGCGTAACGTAGCAAGTCCAATTCCAGCCCCACGGGATCCATCCCAAGGAAAGAGTTCGTCATGAATTTCATGAGGATAGGCGCGGCCTCCGTAGTAGATCCAGTGTTCATCACCGACGTCGATCGGCCCTCCAGCGTTAAGATCAAGCATTTTTCCATCCCATGAACCGGCTGGGCCACAGGGGATAAAGGTTTGTCGATTTCCTGCGCGCCACCACAATTCTCCATCGCGGCTGGATATGAGCTGTAGGTCACGCATTAAGGGTTGGGTCGGATTATCTGGATCAGAGTGGTAAATCTCTAGCAGGCCTATGTACATTTTCTGGTGAGTCCAGGCACCCTGTCGGTAAAACTGCACATCACGAGGGGCTTGATCGTCTGGTAAAAGACAGTTAACCGGTCGAGTCCACGTACGGAAGTTTTGGCTGAAGCTGATACCGCGCACACGTGACATGATTCCCTGATCACCGATCGCATCAGGGCGTATTTGGTGTCTCTTCGTAAATGCGATGAAACGTTTTCGAAGGGGGTCGTACATACAGGAGTTTGCATCACTCATGTGGGGGTCGTCGTCACGTCGGGTCAGTACAGGCGGTTGCCCAACAGGCCAGGTGATACCATCTGGAGAACTGATTGCGTAGTAGCCATAACCGTCCTTAAAATCGTTTTGGCTTTCGTCGCCGATTGGGACTTCAAAGGTGAACATGCGGTAACGTTCGTCCGGATGAGCGCTCGGGTCGAGCATGATTGAACCGCCACCAAATTTCCACTCGTTGCGTATAGCAAGGGCGGGTTGCTGAGTCCAATAGACGAGGTTGGTTTTTTTGCCTTCAAGCTGATATTTGCTGAATTCAGGCTTTTGCCATGTAAGACCGTCCACTGACTGTGCGTATGCCAATCCCCCTGTTCCACTCAAATACCATGCTCGGAAGAGACCGTCCGGATCGCGTAGTACAGTTCCGTGTAACACTGCGTAGTCATTCTCGTATGGCAAGTCACCCACAATAACTGGATTGGCTGGATGCTTGACTGGTTGGTGTAGGCGTCTCTTTAGTATATGAGTTCGTTGCACTATCGCGTCATCGACGAATAATTGTCGTTCATTTCCGATCTTATTCTTATAATTATCTCCTGATGGCCATGTTACGATATCATGCATTCTATATTACCTTGGCGATGCCATCGAACAAGAATTCGTCAAGAGAGTAAGCACTCTGCTTGGTTTTTACTGTCAGGCCAACGGCGCAAATATACAGTCGACGACAGTCCGTGCTTTTGGATAACTCACGATAGTCCATAAACTGGTACTGCAGCACCGTGAATTGACTTCGCCTCTCTAGAGGCCAAAAACACTATCACTTTAGCAAGATCACCCGGATCTACCCATTTATTTGGGTCTGACTTTGGCATCTTTATCCTATTTGCTGGTGTATCAATTATGCTAGGTAGTACGGCGTTAACGTTAATACCGTGGCCCTTTAACTCTTCTGATAGCGATTGGGTGAGGGCTAACACGCCGGCTTTGGTTGCTCCATATACCCCGTTACCAGCCTCTCCCTTTATCGCTGCTCGAGCTGCTACGTTGACAATTGCGCCATCGCCAGCTGCTTTAAATACTGGCGCGATGGCACGGCATACAGTGAAGGTAGTTCGGAGATTAAGGTCGAGCAGTGTTTCGAGGACCTTGTTGTCGGCATCGGCCAGATGTGTCCACTGATATCCGCCAGCTAGGTTGACTACTGCTCGGAGATGTCTTGGCTGGATACTTTGCAGGAGATCTTCTACTTCGGCACTACGTCGGACGTCGCATCTTTGTAAGTCAACCTGTTTTTGGTACTCGAAGAATTCTTTCCGGAAGAGTATAGCTTCTTCTTCTATTACGTAGGTTGAGATTACTCGAGCACCAGAATCCAAAAAGGCTCTCACGACAGAGTTGCCCAGAGCTCCCGTGCCACCTGTAACAAGGACAGTGCTATCATTAAGTCTGATTTGCATTACAAATTTCTATTCCGATTTTAATTAAAAGATAATAGTGCCGGTATAATAGTCTGGAACTCATCAAATTCTATAGCGTAAAATTCACCGGTCGATCCATCGGTATATACGCCAGAAACACCGGTTGTATAGCATTTTTCAACATCGCGGCGGCAGGCATCTTCCGTGAAGCAATTGCTTCCATTCCATGGAACGGCCCGGCCGGTCCAAATTCGATGTAAATCGTGCCGAGATAGCATGGGACCATCGTAAACAGTTCGGTTTAAGTGTCAATCTCAAATTCGTCGTCGTACAGTTACGCCAGCTAACCTGAAGGCTTCATTTATCGATCTCTATTCATCTCTCTATGAGGAGGAGATAGCAGATTCGTCGACGTGTGTTGGTTGTTTAGCGTTACTTTGCTCGTCTCTCATTATGGTGATTACAGATAGAAAGACTATTAGGGTTGCTACAATTAGGGATAGCGGTAATGAGTCCCCTAGTGTCATAGCAGCCAGAATCATAACGCCCGGCGGCTGGAACGCAGTAATTGCCCCAACGGTGGCTGCCGAGAGACGCCGAAAGGCAGCAGCTATCAATCCATAACTTGCCGCAGTCCCAATCACCGAGAGGCATACGGTTGCAAGAACTGATGATAGAGGAAATGAAATAGGGGGTTTTGCAAAAGGAAGAAAAAGCAAGTTCACAATCAGGGCAATGACGAGGATTGGGAGGATAATTTCCGTTGCGGTCAAGTTCCGGTTTTCTCGTCTTGTAGACAACGCGCTGTTGGCAACTCCGAAAATTCCGAAACAGACACCAGCTGCAATCATGATCAAATTTCCTGATCGATACTGAGCCGATGTCACTTCACCGAGTGTTCCCGGGGTTGCTATTACTAAGCTGCTACCGATGAAAATACCAGCGATTGATACAAATTTTGTAACTGACAGACGTTTTTTTAGAATTAAGCGTGAGAGAAGTATAAGGACGACAATCTGTATTTGAACTACCACCGTCGCAGCAGCAGCAGTTGTGAGGCTAAGGCCAATTGAAAACAGTAATAGGTTAACGCCTAGTGCAGTTCCCCCAATAAGATGCCAGCCCGTAATCGGTCTAAAGGCTTTCAAGTTGCCGTTGCGGAGTAAGTGCAAGGTGGTCAGTAGCGTTGAAGCTATTAGCAGTCTCAAAGTTGTGATCAGAATAGGGTCGAAGGCAAGTAAAGAAATTTTTACCAAGATTGGTATTACCATCCAAATGACGGTTGCAGTCATCATTGCTGCTAATCCGACCCTGACGGTATGGTGGTCTTTTATTTTTAAATTGCCGTTTGTCACATGGATAATCTAGTTCTGATTTGGAGTGGATGGGAATGCATTTCGTGGAATCTTGCAGGGCATTTAGACACGCCGTGGTTGCTAATTAATTTTATCTCCGATAACTGTAACGATTTTGTGGAAGCATATTATTAATTACCTGTATTAAACTTATTTTTTCTGCATGTGTCTCCTTACGGGCAATGTAGAGTAAATTTTCATACGTAGGAAGAGTCAGTGCTTGGTTCTTCGAGCCGTTGTAATATCAGTTCGGTCCAGCCAGCGTGGCGGGTCGCTGAGGTCGGGATTCTATTGCGATTTGCGTGCAGTTGGTAGCTGATCGGTCAAGTGCTTCCATTACCTCTAGCACGTGCTGTGCCATATTTCCGTTGCATCGGTGAGGGTGCCCAGACCTGATTCCAATGCAAAGGTCGGCAAGGCCGATGCTACGGGCGTTTTCCGTTGGCCCAGGGCCCAGTGGAATCTCGTTCCATTCTTGACCTCTCAGCGATATCATCACCTTTCCGCCAAAGGTATTAGGGTCCGGTGCGGAAATGCTCCCGTCTGTTCCGTGAAGTTCTAGAATTGCGTTGGAATGTTTCCAGACATCGTAGCTCATGATTATGGTTCCGATGCAGCCGCTTGCAAATTCAATCGTCCCAGATATATGCGTGTTCACTTGTACGGGCACCTTATTCTCCGCGAGTGGTCCAGAACCGATAGTGCGTGTATCAAATGCTCTGTTGGTCATGGATGTCACAGCGCGTATAGGCCCAAGAGTTTGCACCAGAGTGGTCAAGTAGTAGGGTGCCATGTCGAAGTGTGGACCTCCGCCCGGCTCGTAGTAGAAGTATGGCTTTGGGTGCCACTCTTCGTGTCCGATCCAAATCGCCGTAGCAGACAGAACTCGTCCGATTCTACCTGCATCGACCACGGATCGTACGGTCTGGTGGCCTGCCCCTAGAAATGGGGCAGGGGCTACGCCAACACGCAGATGACGATCACGAGCGGTGACTATAACGTTTGCTCCCGTTGCTGGATCAAGGGCGAACGGTTTTTCACAATAGACGTGTTTTCCTGATTACAGAGCTCGATGTTGACCGAAGCGTGAGCTCTCGGAACAGTTAGATTAAGAATGACTTCAATGTCATTTCGGGTTAGCAGGTCATCCACGCTGATCGATACGAGTCCATATTGCTTGCTGATGCGCTCTGAGGCGGTGGGGTCGATGTCAGCGCATGCCACCAGATTCAATATAGGGTAGTTTCGAGCTGCCTTGAGGTATGCGTCGCTAATTTTTCCACAGCCGATGAGGCCAATCCGTACAGGTTCGAAGTCGTTCCCATAGTGAATCATGGTTAATCGGGATTAGTTTCAGTTGATATTAGTTTTTCAGTGGGTCTTGAAGTTGCCCAGAGAAATCCCCTGCGCATTAGTTCTAGAGGTGCCGGTTCTGCAATCACGTCGGCACTGTGCCCTATCGAACTGTAAAACACTCGGCCTAGACCCCAGCGTTTAGTCCATACCACCGGAATATCCACGGGGCCGTTGTAGGAATGGGGCCCGTTTGCTACAGGAAAACGAGTGGTAGCTAAGACCTCTATGGCTGGATCTACGTGTAAGTAGTATTGCTCTGAACGAACGACAAAATCTCTGATTCCATCGGTTAGTCCACTGGACGAATTGCGTATGTTTACAGTGTATTCAGTGTTTTCTCCTCCTGGGTGAGCCACCCAGTTGCCTCCAGTGATGAATTGCCACAAGGTCGAGTCTCTAAATGCATCGCACATTCCGCCGTGGCAGCCAGCTATCCCAACTCCATTTTCGATAGCCGTAGATACTCCTTAAACTTGACTCTTGCAAATCTCTCCCATCGACCAGATAGGTACCAGAAAATTAATCTTTTGCAGCAGCTCTAAATCTTCAAGGGGATGCAGGTTGTCAGAGACGGTAACAACGAATCCCTCTCCTATAAGTACTCGTTGCAATAGCTCGCTTACCTGAACGGGTTCGTGGCCTTCCCAGCCACCCTGTACAATTAGGGCGTGACGTCTGGGCAAAATGCTCATTCGGCCGTCATGATATAACGAATATTGTTGTGGAGGCAGTGGTATGAGTGAAGTGGCAGTAGCGATCGATCGGCGTTCCGTGGTAGGTGAGGGGGCAATTTGGGATTCCCGTTTACAGCATCTCCTGTGGATCGATATTTTGGATCATTTACTATTTATTTATGACCCGGTGACGGGCAGTAATCGTGGAATCAATATGTTGCAAGCCGTGGGCACAGTTGTGCCACGGGCGAAAGGGGGTGTGGTGGTAGCACTCCATAATGGTTTCGCAGCGCTCGATCTTGAAACCGAGCTTATGATTCCAATAGCGGATCCAGAGGCAGACATTCCTGGGAACCGTTTCAACGATGGGAAGTGCGATCCGGCAGGTCGTTTGTGGGCTGGAACAATGGCATTTGATGGGATGCAGAATCATGAACAAGGTGCTCTTTATTGTCTTGATTTCGACGGTTCAGTCACTCAAAAGCTGGGTCGTGTCAGCGTTTCTAATGGAATCGTTTGGAGCGCTGATGCCCGCACGATGTATTTTATCGACACGGTGAAGAATGATTTACGCGCTTTCGACTATGATCTTGACTCTGGATCAATATCCAACGAACGGGTTACCGTGCGAAATGATGGTGATGGGCATTTTGACGGGATGACTATTGATGCAGAAGGAATGGTCTGGATTGCAATTTTTGGGGGATCAGCTGTTAGACGCTACAATCCCGAGACAGGCGAACACTTGTCAACTGTTGAATTACCAGTCGAACAGATTACATCATGCGCGTTCGGGGGGGCAGATCTAGATCAACTGTATATCACCTCCGGAGCGTTTCAATTGTCAGCTGAAGACCTGGCTAAGCAGCCTTTAGCAGGATCACTGTTTCGGACGGCACCTGGCGTTTGCGGTATTCCAGCCAATGAATTTGAGGGATAGATCGGCGAATTTTTGGTTTGAAGGACCAGCGTATTAAGGTGCGTTCTATCGCTGACCTGCCAATCTGAATATATTTACCAAGTTTTTTCTATTATTTTGTTTCTGGTTGATAGCACCGGGCTGCTTCGGTGCCCTTTTGCAGCACGATCTTAGGACGCCAACGGAATTTTTTGAGGTCTATATTTTCGGATTCAGTCACTGCATCTGCGATTAGTTTGCCGAGGATAGGCGCGAACTTAAAACCGTGTCCACTTCCTCCCCCAGCGATGGTGAGACCCGGGCGATTTGGATCGCTTGCGATCCAGAAATTTCCATCTTGTGTGTCTGCGTAATGACACAGGCGTGTAAAGACGATTGGTGCATCTGCAAGGGCAGGGATGGTTTCTGCAAGAAACTGATAAAGGCTATTTTCAGATGTAGGGTCGACCCGTCTTCCTGCATCAGGATCCGTCGGGATGCCTATCCCATGGGATGCTATTTTTACAATACCGGCAAAGTTCACAGGGAACCCGTAATACCCTGTTCTCGATACATCAGCAGTAAAAGTTGGGAAACGTTTAGCTTCGAATAGCGTAGGATTCAACGGTCTAAGGTGGAACACCGGATGACCGGTAGCCTGTATGAATGTCGTGAGTGATAAGTCTGAGTTCCCTATCCAAGCTCCTACAGCCATTACTACAGCATCGGCTTCAAGCGATTGACCATGATCAGTTGAGACGCCGCATATTTTACCTGCTGTTTCGAGCAGCTTCGACACACGGTGTCCTTCCTGGATAGTTATGCCAATTGCACGTCCTTGTTTTAGAAGGGCGGTAATGACCTTACCACTTTCCGCGTATCCGCCTTTACGATGAAAAAAACCATCTACAAAAGTACCGGTGCTCCAGGCCGGAAAATTTTGTGAAATGGTTGCTTCATCGAGTCTTTGAGGTTTATGCCCTCGTGATGTTAGTAAGCGATAACTGTCGTGCTCAAATCCACCCGGAGCCATACGATCTCGAGTGATCATGAGAACACCGGTCTCATGATAGAGCGGTCCAGTGCCATCGGCTTTCCAGCGCTCGTTCCAGTCAATCCAGCCAATGCGTGCAGTTTCCATAAGCGACATATAGTCTTGATCTGCACCGTATTCCATTCGAATAACTTTACTGATGTCAGTGCTAGCGGCCGTTGGTGCTGGAATTGGGCCAGGGTCTATCAAGGTCACGACGTAACCTCTTGTTCGCAGTTCTATTGCTGCTGTTATGCCAAATATCCCCGCTCCGGCTACAATGATTCGTTCATTCACTATTCATCAGAATGCCATGAACACCGGGAAAAAGGGATGCGAGGCTGGGATCATGTTTGACGGTTCGAATGATGATACACATCATCGCCGTAGGGCCTCAGGCATGTGGTTGACAGCATCAAGATATTTCGTGGTTCGAATGATCTTTACTGCATCGGCGACGGGGCCTATTTATCATTCTTGATCTATAATAGATCTGATGGTCGAACTCCTGAGGGCCCAGTCTTCAGTGACTCTAATCGTTCCTAAAAAGATATGCATTGATAGGGAAAAGGCGGTTGTGTTAGGGAACGTCTAAAGAATAGCTGGAAAATTAATCACGGAGTTAATATCGATTGGTGCCATGTTCCGTTAGTACCACGGGTGTACTCCTGCCGATGATGCATTTTGTCGGCACTGTCTTGCCAAAACACGAAACGCGAGGGGACTAAAATATAACCACCCCAGCGATTTGGGCGTGCTACTTCACGGCCCCGAAAGCGCTTCTCGGCCTTATTGTAAGAAACGACGAGCTGCTCTTGGCTTTCAATTACATCGCCTTGACGCCACGCCGCAATAGCAATCTGCTCCTGTCGGGGACGGACGGTGAAGGCCTCTTCGTCCTCTGTCGGAGTGGTCTTTTCGACGCTACCGTAAATACGGACCTGACGTCCAAGTTCTCTCCAATACGAAAGTAACGTGGCTCGTTGATTTAAGCGGAGCTGGTTACCCTTAGCGCTTGTTCGATCGGTAAAGAAAAATAGGCCCCGGGCATCAATCTTCCGTACCATTACCATTCGAGCGTCCGGGGTGCCATCGGCGTCTGCAGTCGCCAGAGCCATAGCATCAGCCAGGATTGTTCTACCGTTTCGAACTTCCTCTATCCAGTCTGAAAGTTGTTGGATTGGATCGTGATCTTTCATAAACTCCGTTCCCTATGATCGCTAATTGGTCCAGGAATGTCCTCTTCTGCCCGAGGCACTGTCATCGGCCCAAGAATATTTCTGATTTAAGGAAGATTCTTGCAGAAAACGGTCAGGCTCGCGTGGTTGGGGCTGGTCATTCTTTCAATCATATCGCGGATACACCAGAACACCAGGTTGTACTTTCAGACATGCCTCGTAGCATCGAAATCGATGATGTTGGCCAGTTGGGCCGAGTGACGGGCCAGTGGACCTATGGGGAATTGTGTCCGAAGCTAGAGCACTTGGGATGGGCTCTTGCTAACCTCGCTTCAGTGCCGCACGTAAGCGTTGCTGGAGCGTGTGCTACCGGAACTCACGGTTCAGGAACGAGCAACGGTTGTCTCTCAACTCAGATTGAGGAAATTGAATTGCTAACCGCAGAAGGAGATCTGATAACGATAGCAAAAGCGGATGAGTGGTTTTCTGCGGCTGGAGTAGGCTTGGGTGCTCTTGGAGTAGTAACTGCTCTTACCTTGAAGCTGCAACGGAGTTTTTCTGTTGTGCAGTACGTCTATGAGCGCATCCCGCTAGAGGAGGTTGCTACTGATTTGTTAGGAACGATGTCCCACGCGTACAGCGTCAGTTTGTTTACTCCTTTTGAAGAACCACTGTTTGCAGATATTTGGGTGAAGCAAGTCGTTGCCGACGATGCCGGAGGCTCTATAGAACCTGATTTACTCTTTGGTGTTGAGCCCACGTATCGTGATCGCCATCCATCATTATTGGGGCCCGCCGATGTCTGTACAGACCAGCGTTCCGTTGGACCGTGGCATCTTCGTCTTCCGCACTTCCGTCCCGATAGGATACCAGCCAGCGGCGACGAATTGCAGTCAGAGTACTTTATTCCTTGGCATCATGCGGAGAAGGCGATTGCTGCTATCTCTGAATTATCATTCCAATTGAGAGATGTGCTGTGCATGGCGGAAATTCGGGCTATTGCAGCCGACAGATTTTGGTTGAGCCCGTTTAACGGGAGAAATTCTATAGCCATCCACTTTTCCTGGCGTAACGATTGGACTTCTGTTCGAGCAGTACTTCCTCTCGTAGAAGATGCATTAATGCAGTCGGATGTTAGGCCCCATTGGGGTAAGTTGTTCACTTTTTCATATGAATTCTTCGAGGCAGTATACGGCTTATCGTTTCAGCGGTTTCTCAGGGTAGCTACTGTTATGGATCCTTTGAGTAAGTTTAGCAATTCATTTTTGGAAAATAATATATTCGGTTTTGAAGCAAGTAGAACATGATAGTCGAAAAAAATTCGTATGGATTTAGGAATACGCGTTATTCACCTGTAGGATTACTGTTATTTTCTGGAGTTAGGTCTAGCGGTAGGAATTAAACTAATCTATCGTGCGAAATCGATTGTTCAGTGCCATGGTAGTATTCTTTTCTTCGATGACTGACATAGAATTAGGTTCAGCCATTTTATATTGATATTGTGGCCAGTTTGACGGCAGCAGATATATCGTGATTATTTTCGTGGATATTTTTTCGGGTAACTGGGACGAGATGTCCTATGGAGTTTCCCACTGGTGTGTATGTTCTGATGAAGATTTCT
This sequence comes from uncultured Spirochaetaceae bacterium, assembly GCA_964618015.1. GTDB lineage: Bacteria > Spirochaetota > Spirochaetia > SZUA-6 > Bin103 > CATQHW01. The sequence continues at coordinate 21,329 of CAZTZA010000030.1, forward strand.
GATATTCGTGTTCTTTATGTGGACCGGTATCTCTATGTCCTTGTGGAAACTGACACAGGAATTACCGGCTTGGGGGAATCGGGTACATGGGGCTACTTAGAGGCGTCAGCGGCGGTGGTCGAACGTTGGAAGGAGTACCTAGTTGGTCAGGATCCTCTTCTGATAGAGCATCACTGGCAATATCTTTACCGTTCGATGCATTTTCGCGGAGCGGCGATAATGGGCGCTCTGTCCGCCATTGATATAGCTCTTTGGGACATTGCCGGAAAACATTTTGATGCTCCCGTACATCAACTTCTAGGTGGTCGATGTCGTGATCGAGCGCGGGTCTACTATCACGTATTCGGAGAAAATCAAGAAGAATTAGTGTGTGCCTGTATTGCCGCTAAAGAACAGGGTTTCACTGCGGTGGGTCACTTATCGCCATTCTTCGACGAGCCCCTGAGCATACCGTACTCACCAGGAACACATGCAAACAAGATGGCCGTTGCAATCGAAACAGTGTCTCGCTGTCGCGAGGCGGTAGGTAATGACGTTGACCTGTGTCTTGAAATACATCGCCGGCTTTCTCCATCTGAGGCTGTAGTGTTTGCTAATGAGATAGAATGTTTTCGGCCGATGTTCTACGAAGATCCAGTCACTCCTGATAATCTCGATGAGATGGTTGAAGTCGCTCGTCGAATTAATGTTCCAATTGCTACGGGTGAACGTCTCCACAGTATCTGGGAGTTTCAGGCACTTTTACAGCGTGGCGCAATGCAATTTGCTCGTGTTGATGTTTGTATGGTAGGCGGCCTTACGCACGCTAAGAAGATTGCTGCTGTTGCTGAAGCATTTCATGTTCAAGTAGTGCCGCATAATCCTTTAAGTCCGGTGAGCACCGCCGTATGCGTCCAGCTAGCCGCCTCTATTCCAAACTTTGCTATTCAGGAGCTGCCTACTGGCGAAGGGGAATCACCGAAATGCGACATTGTTAACAAGCCGCTGACTGTGAGTGAGGGGTCCCTTTTGGTTCCCAGGGAATCTGGAATCGGCATCGAGCTTTCTCCTACGGCTGAGCTGATTCCGCCGCGTCCGCGTCCGTTTCAAACCCGATTGAACAATGATGGATCAGTTGTAGACCAATAAATTAGGGAGGTTTATATGGACACAAGAAATACGAACGAGTTAGCTGAAATAGGTAACGCAAATAAACCGGACGTTGATTGGAGCACGCTCAGTGCAGGTGAGCGTATCCGTTACTTAGAGGTAGAGGGCTACTTAATTATACCCGATTTGCTCGATGCCGAAAGGCTTGCAGCGATCAGAGCAGAACTTGACTTACTGCAATTGAATAGCCCCGACTATACGAAACATAAAAAAGGGTCGGGTGAACTCCTTGGCCTAGACCTGCCAGTAACCTTAGACACGATAGCGCTTAAACCGACGGTAGAATTCTTGGAACAACTTTTTGGTGACGAAATTTTATGTACTTCTACTGATTATCAGCTCTGTGAGCCTGGACACCCGGGCATTGCTATACACACGGATGCCCAACCTTACGGTTCGCGGATTTTTGGTAGTGTTTCCAGTTCTCCGGTACTAATGAGGGTTCTTTATTATCTTGATGATCTTACCCCAGAGTGCTCGCCATTCAAGGTTGTGCCTCGATCCCACTTGTCAGTTCATATCGATGCTAATCCCTATAACCGCTTTCTCCGCCATCCGGAAGAAGTAATGGTGACCTGTAGCGCTGGATCGGCAGTGATCATCAATCAAAAGGTGTTCCATGGCAATTTCCCAAACTTTTCTGATTGCAATCGGCGCATGTTGGCTTTTGCATATCGACCTGCATGGGCCGGGCCGATCACTGAAGTCGAACCCTGGGAAGAAGCGAAACTGTCGCTGCTACCTGAAGGTGTCCGGAAATTTTTCAGAGATCCTAATACACGCCGTATTGACTACGACGTACCGAATAGGCCAGATAATCTTGATCGCAGCGGTGCTGGTATTGCGCCATCCCGCTGGAACTCGGAGGCCTGAGACTATTCTAGGTGTCGCCGAGGCCGCAAAGTCCTGACACGTCTTATAGGCTTTGCTGTGAAGCGGCGAGCATGCTATGGCTCCTATTATGCGCCAACTTAATCAAGCTTCCGTGCCCGATCCCGCCGTTGCTGTCCATTGGTTTGAGCAATCAAGTTTTGCAATTCGCGATGGTCGGGGAACCTTGACCTTAGTCGACCCATATTCGCCTCACGATCGGCAACCAGGGCGATACATACAGGCTGAACCCCCAATGAATGAGGCTGAGTGGCCGGCAGACTTCATTCTTCTCACTCATGCTCACAGTGATCATACACACCCAGAGACCTTAGAACGGGTTCATTCTGCAGCTCCTAACGCTAAGTACTTAGGATCGTATGATTCTGTCGATCAAATCTTGACTGAAACGTCAATAACGGCAGATCAATGCATAGTCGTGAACTCCGGGGAGCAGATAGAGATCGATACGATGAAGGTTGACGTAGTATATGCTAAGCCGCCGGAAGGAGACCCTGATGCTAATATTTCTCCGCCAGATACTACTCATCTTGGCTTCGTGGTATCGGCTGGTTGTCAGCGCCTCTATTTTTCTGGTGATCCGCTCAATACATTCGCGAAGCATGAATCTCTGACTGCTCCGATTGCCGATAAACGCCCTACTGTTGGCTTCCTTACCAACCACCCGACCGAAGGGGAGTTCCCCTATTTTGATGGATGTCTGCAGATGGCAATTGGTTGTGGGGTTCAGATCGCATGTCCGTCACATTACGCATGTTTTACTGAACGGGATTATGATCCGAGAGAGTGGGAAGCGGAATTTGTCGCCTATGGGCTTCCGACGCGCGTTATCCCGCGTAATTCAACCACTGTTTTTGGGGCTGAATAAATCATTTGACACCATTTTCTACTTAGTTTTACGCGTGTCTCTGCCGCCGTCGTCCTGGTCGTCGGAGTCGGGCCGTTGCAGAATGATAGGCTGATATATAAAACGCTGCTTGAATAGCTGTAGCTGGGAGAGCCCACGCTCGAGTGTGAGGAGCAAGGAGAACGAAAACGAGGCTTGTCACAATTGCTCCCCATAATAGTGCGCTGACTGATGGGTTGGCGAAACGCATAGCGTTGGTTCCTCGTACTGTACGCTTCAAGTATCGGTAGAGCAGATGATGCAGGTGAGCTTTATCTGCGCTTCCAGGCCTGGCCCCCTTGCGTACTGTTTTTCTTAGGATTGAGTAGAGAGTCTCTAAAACTGGATAACCTA
>CAZTZA010000031.1:0-23238 GCA_964618015.1 uncultured Spirochaetaceae bacterium
CGCCACCGGGCACCACACCAGATTAAATCTGTTCTGACCCGGCCTCTCTATCACCATGAGGCGCATTGGCGGCCAGGGATTCCTGCCGGTTTCTTCTTTAATAGGTCCAGAGGCCTTGGTACATAGTAGATCGCCTCGTAGACTAAGGTGGTGAACTCCAGGTTTGGGACGTATCGTCGTACAACGCCATTGGCGTTTATCGTGATAGCCGCAACATTCACCGCCTGCGTAGACGACTCCTCCTTCGAGACAACACACATCGACGTACAATTTGTCAGCGAGGTAGTTAGCGTAGCACCAGGTCAACCTTTCTGGGTTGGCCTTGTACAGACTGTCGATTCCGGCTGGCATACGTATTGGCGTAACCCTGGCGACTCTGGAGCTTCCACGCGCATCAATATTGACTTGCCCAACGGATGGAGCAAGTCACCGATTCAATGGCCTTATCCTGAACGCATGCCATTCGGCACCCTAGTTAACTACGGATACACCGGACAAGTATTGTTGCCTATACAGATAACCCCTCCGGATGTACTTGATAGCGGAAAGATCAAACTTACGGCAGAAGTGCTCTGGATAGTATGTGCAGACGTGTGTATTCCGGGTGAAGCGGAACTGACCCTTCGGCTTCCGGTGAGATCTCAACCCGGTGAACCGGATCTCAAGATAGCTCCCCTTTTTGATCTCTCACGTACTCATCTCCCTACAGAAGCCTCAGGGATATCCCATGCTGAACGCCGCGATGGCTACATCGCCATCACTGTTCAGTTCCCAGATCCGGTGGACTGGGATCAGATCTGGTACTTTCCTCATATTGAGAACGCTGTTGTGCATGCCGCTGACCAACAGCATTCGATTACTGCATCCGGTGCTGTTGAACTTCTAGTGAAATCGGGGCCAGTAGTAACCTCCCGCGTGAATGGCACCGTAGTCTTCGGGAGCGGCGATAGCGCACGCAGCTACATTCTCGACATTCCAGTCACCGAGGTTTCAACCGCTCATGACTGATAAATCATTTTCCCCAACCTCGTATCTGGAAAAAAATTTACGACTACCATTAGACGGTGATGTCCGCTCCCTACCTTGGAAAATCGCTAAGCTATTGCGCACAGACAAATCTAGACTGTACACAGTACTCTATCGACTCGATGTTGATGAAATAGAAATACAGAAGCTGTATGCCGAAGCTACAAGAAGCGAAGAGGTAGACCGAGTGGCAAGTGAACTTGCTAAACTTATCCTTCTGCGACTACGCGCTAAGATGCGTACTACCGCTGCGCACCGCGCTCGTAAAGCAAAACAAGCACTACTATGAAAAAACATGCCTATGAGATAGACAAACCTCGATGCAACTGCGCTGTAGTAGGAATTTACGGAAACCGCAACGCTGCGCTTCTCGCATATCAAGCACTCTATGCCATGCAGCACCGCGGCGATGAGTCAACCGGCATTGTCACTAGCGACGGCACGCACATGCATCGTCATGTGGGTCTAGGCGAAGTTCGCTCAGTATTCGCTGACAAGCGAATCTTACGCAGCCTTCGAGGCAAGCTTGCGCTGGGCCACAACCGTTACTCCACCACCGGTGCCACACTGCTGCATAACGCACAACCGTTTCTGGTTGACTTCAAGGACGGGCCAGCAGCGATTTCCCACAATGGAAACTTTACAAATACTCTGTCCCTTCGTGAAGAACTCGTGAATCAGGGGGCAATCTTCCAAACCACTTCAGACACTGAACTAGTTCTTCATTTAATGGCCCGTTCTTCTTCTCCGGATCTGATTGGTAAGATCCAAGACGCTTTCAACCGCATAACCGGGTCTTATGCGATCGCAATGATCACTCGAGACCGGGTGATCGGCCTGCGTGACCCGAGAGGATGGCGTCCACTTAGCATCGGCCGTAAAGGTGATACTTATTTTTTAGTCTCAGAAACTTGTGCGCTAGATTTAGTTGGTGCTCGCTACGTACGCGAAGTGGAACGAGGCGAGATCGTAGTTATAGGGCCTAATGGAATTGAGAGCTATTATATGGAGAAAAAAGCTGCTCAGACCGCCTGTGTGGTCGAATACGTCTACTTCTCACGCCCGGACAGCCGAGTTTTTCACCAGTATGTAGATAAAGCACGACGACGACTAGGGGAGACACTTGCGCGAGAACACCCTACTGATGCCGACATCGTCATTGCCGTGCCGGACACAGCTAATACGGCCGCCTTGGGCTACTCCAACCAGTCAGGAATAGCGTATGAGATAGGGATTATACGCAACCACTACGTTGGACGAACGTTTATGGCTCCTCAGCAGGATCAACGAGAATTCCGAGCCCGCGTTAAATTTAACACGGTCAATGGAGTCTTGAAAGGTAAGCGTGTAGTTGTTGTAGATGATTCACTGGTACGAGGTACTACCTTGAAACAGTTGTTAATTGATATCCGCAAAGCTGGCGCCTCACAGATCCACGTGCGCATCTGCTCGCCGCCAGTAATCTCCCCCTGCTTCTACGGCATGGATTTTCCTACCAGCCGTGAGCTAATCGCCCCAAACCGCTCTATCGAGCAGATGTGCCACCACCTCAAAGCTGACAGCTTGAGATTTCTGTCCTTGGAAGGGATGTTACAGGCATGCTCTGGTACCGTAGGAGGTTTCTGTGACGCCTGCTTTACAGGAAACTATCCTGAATCTCCAGAAGAATTTATTGGTCAGGCAGCTGGAGCGCACGGCATACCGGAGCTGGTCAACCCCGTAGCTGACGCCGCAGGTGAGACCACCAGCAGCAATGGTGGATGAATAGAAATTTCTCCGATCAGAATGAAATGGTCGAATGTGCCTAACGCTCCTCTCGACACATAGTACTTAGCCGTCTCCGCGGCTATATTTCAATTCTGGCGTATTTCATCTCAGCAGAAGGAAGAGGTTACTGCCTGATTAACAAGAACTCGACTCGGCGGTTCTTCCAACGGTTGCGAAGGTCACCATGCGGAACTAGGGGTCTAGAGCCCCCAAGGCCGACTGTACTCATACGACCAGACTGGATACCTCTTTGAACGAGCGCACTGCGAACCGCTTCAGCTCGGGCGGCTGATAACGGCAACAACGTGTTTGCCTGCTCCCGTTCTGCCCGTTCCTGATCGCTCCAGTACACCGATACAGCATGCCCCTCCAGCAGGATATTATAACTACTGTAGCGGTGCAGTATCTGAGATAGTCGGTCCAGGGTCTGTTCGTTTCTCTGCTCCCTCTCAGGATCTCCAAGATCCTGATAATCTGCCGTATTGGGAGCAAAAGTGATGCTCGATATGCGAATTCTTAGTCGGTCGCCTTCACGCAGCACTAGAACATCAATCGGCACAATCGTAGAAGTGACTCCGCGGTTGCCGACAAGATCACCGACACTAAGCTGTAAAGTGTAGTCCACAGCAGCCTGTACCAGCTCACCCGTCTCAGAGGAATATCCGTCCCACTTGAAGGCAGGCGGAGCGCCGCTACCGCTAGACTCAGCGAAGACCCCATTGTGAGGATCTATAATTTGCAAAGACCAGTTGGCAATTCCGCCGTCGTCTTGAGCGTCAAGAAAGATCGTAAGCTGATCGTTGACACCATCATCATCTGGGGAAAAAGGCAGACCAGGATTATCAAGTTCTGTACTTATTGAGACTTGAGGCGACGAAGCATCCAACAAATAGGGGTCGGTTACCACTTCGACGACGTTACCTTTTATATATTCGACCCCGATAGACGTTCGGTAGAATCCGTCAACCGCTGGCACGCCTTCATCATCCAGGCCATCCCACGCAACCACCTCCGGTAACGGAAGGCTGCCGCGGCCACCAGTAAAGGTGCGCAAGACTCTGCCATTAGCGTTAAAAATTGAAAGCGCCCATCGGTCAATATTTGCTACGGTGGTGGCGGAGACAAGGTTCCTAATCACATCACGCTCACCATCGCCGTTCGGAGAGAAAGCATCTTCATCGGTAGTCAGTGAAACAACTGGGATAACGGTATCAACCTGTACATCTTCCAACCTAGCGTTGACGTTGTTGCCTCCAGCGTCACTGCTCGAAATGCTATATGTGTAGGTACCATCTCTCACTGATACGCCAGCATCAGTGAGACCATCCCACTCTAGGTCTGGCAAAGGACCAGCGCCCTCCCAAATTCGGCGTAGCACTACGGAGCCATCACGATCGTCAACGATAAGAGCTTCCCAGCGATCACCAGGCGTCACATCATGCGTGAAGGTAATTGTGTCCCTGCGTCCGTCCCCATCCGGAGAGAATAGTAGGTACTGTGCCCCCACGATTATAGTTGGGGGCATTGTATCCACTACCAATGAACCTACGGTGACGTCGGCAACGTCTCCCTTAGTGTAAGTAGCTTGAAAAGTAGCCTCATACTCCCCATCTATCACCCGTTGACCGACGTTATTGTTGCCTCTCCAACCAAGAGTTAACGGAAAGCGAGTTTCCCCAAAGCCTCCAAAATTTCGAACAGGCACTCCCTCAGAATCACTGATGAAAAGTTCCCAAGAAGCCAGCTCTATTTCAGGTGTGACACGAAGCTCAAAGATCAGTTCATCACCTACTCCATCCCCGTTCGGTGAGAAAGCAGGCCGGTCAACGAACATCCACGCTTCACTTAAGCGACGATCCACCTGAATAGGTGGCAGCTCCACCGTTGCGACATTCCCTGCAAGGTCTGATCCGCGAACGCGGTAGAAATATTCACCGTCGGGCACGGGATCACCGCGCTCGTCAGTACCGTCCCAGGTCAGGTCAGCAAGGATTCCATTCCGTACCGTCAGCTGACGAACAATAGTACCGTTAGAAGCCCTAAGCTCGACGTGCCACTCATCCTCGATTTCGGTACGATGACTCACCTCAATTACGTCGCGACGTCCGTCGCCGTCCGGAGAAAACAATAGGTAAGCAGCCTCAACGTCAAAAGTTGGATAGATGGTGTCAATAAGCACTGGTCCAGCGAGTCGATCTACCGCAACGTCACCCTTACGATGGATGACGGTAAATACCGCGCCATACTCGCCGTCTTCTACTATCGCGCCGGTGGTTGTCCGGCCATCCCAACGCTGCTCTACGGGTAGCTCGGGACCGCCTCGGAAGATACGGATTGGCTCGTCTTGTAGACCAAGCACGGTCAAGTGCCAGGCTTCCACTGCGACTCCATCCGCTGCCGATAGTAAGAATGTTACCTCTTCCTGAACGCCATCGTTATTAGGAGAGAAAGCACCTGCGCCACCCTCATCGCTTATCCCGGAAATCCTAATACGAGCATTGGTCGGACGCGTATCAATTTGAATGCCCACCAGACGAGCTGTGATGCTGTTTCCAGCAGGATCCGTAGCGGTTACCTCGTAACGGTATTCTCCATCTGGCACCGGTGTCCCATGATCGTCAGTACCGTCCCACTGATAGTCAGCGACCTCGCCCTGCCATCGCAGACTAGCCACCGTTTCGTCGTCCGAATTAACAAACCGCCCTTCCCAGCGTTCCTCAGAGCTGGATTCTTGCTGTATGAACAACTCGTCTTTATTCCCATCACCATCTGGCGAGAAAAGCAGGTCCGAGCCGACCGCCTGAATCTGAGGATAGCGAGTGTCCAACACAATCGGACCTGACTCCGCATCACCTTCGTTGCCATTTAGATAGCGCACAGCAAGCCGTACTGAGTACTCTCCATCAGTAAACGGCTGACCGTCGGAAGCTAGCCCGGTCCACTCAAACGAGTCCAAGGCTTCCTTGCGTTGGACTCGGTACACGACATGACCAGAAACGTCTACTATTTCCAGCAGCAGCATGTCGATACTTTCGGTGACGCTGAGCAGCGGTTCTATCTCAACCCGATCTTTGATACCGTCACCATTCGGAGAGAAATATCGCCTGCCTACACGTAGTTCGACTGAAGTTTCGCGAGTGTCAACCGTGAAGATCAGCGGCTGGGACGAAAAATCATTGCCGGCTGCATCACGCGATGCCAGTACATAAGTAAAAACCCCGTCGCTAACCGGTGATCCTGAATCATCACGACCATCCCAACTGAACGTGCCATTCGGATCTGTCACATGCTCCGAGCGCACTACCCGACCCCGTCCATCAGCCACCAAAGACAACCAGGGGCCTACACCAGAAGTTTCTTGTTCAACTAGAATGACGTCACGCACACCATCGCCGTTGGGCGAGAACACATCGTAGTGAAGTGCAACGAATGCCTGAGGCGCAGTAACGTCCAACTCAAACGGTTCCGACTCTACTACTCCTGTGCTGCCGTTTTCATAGAGGCCGGAAAAAAGTAGTGTGTAAGTTCCTTCATTCAAGACTTTTCCGTCTTCACCACGGCCATCAAAGCGCAACGGATTCGGTGCCGAGGACATCTCAACCATGGTGCGAACCACATCACCTTGCAGATCGAGCACCTCAGCTCTCCAGCCTACCAGGCTCTCCGGCTCACCAATCGTGACAGGAAACAGCATCTCATCCTGAACGCCGTCATCATTAGGTGAAAACGCTGCTGTCTCCAGGTCAATTGCAATCTGTTTAGGAACTGTATCAATACGTAAATCATTAAACGTAAACAAGGTACTATTGCCCGCTAGATCGGTTGAGAAGATACGGTAACTGAAAGTACCGTCTTGGATCAGGTGACCGTTTTCGTCCCTGCCATCCCAGATAAAGTCCGCAGGCGAACTGTCACTCCAATTGACAGTTCGCAGCACCCTTCCGGCTTGGTCAAGAATCTCACCAGTCCAGCGCGCCTCCAACGAACCGGTCTGGGCGATCTTAAGAATATCCCTACTACCGTCACCATCGGGCGAGAAGATCGTGTACTCAGGGACGACCGTCACGACAGGAGCGGTATTGTCTACCATTAACTCCCGCGGCTCGGAAATTCCGGTACTGCCATAATCATCCGTGATCTCCAGGACATAACGATAAGTTCCCTCAGCAACAAATTCGCCATCTTCGTCCGTCCCGTCCCAGACAAAGACAGCTGGCAAAGTAATGAAGCTTCGTTCCTGGAGTCCCAAATCAATCAGTATCCGCTCAAGAAATCCTGGAATCGGGACACCGTCGTCGTCAGCAATGGTTCGAATTAAGCGTCCTGCCCTGTTGCTTATCACCAACCGGTACGCTTTTTCAACGCCGCGTGCCTGTTGGATTTCAACCACGGGAACTAGGGTAGTGTAGTCGTTAATCCCCGCCGAACTACCAGGAGAAATATGGTATACGTCGGCGTAAACTGCTACGGCCGGTTGCGGCGACTCTCCTCCGCCCAAGCCGATCGCCTTACCCGCCGCTAGTGTCAGAACGACCATCAAGAGGCGCAGTACATACCGCATGCTATGAAGCCCTGCTCACAGAGTGAACCACGTGCAGCGTAACGTCAATGTTACACCTCCAATCAGACATATCAGCTTATAGTCGTAAAATCCGCAAGCGCAACCTTAGCCGACACGGTGTTCGGCAAGCAGCTCAAAGTCAATGTCGATACCCAAGCCGGGTGCACTAGGGACTATCACCTGTCCCTCGTTATCCAGACTGAGCTTAGGGTTGAACAGTTGTCCCCGCAATGGATCAATCGTCTCGCGATAGAACTCCAGGATCAACCCTTCCTGCACAGCGGCTGCCAAATGAATATGGATCTCCTGGGCGCCATGTGGAGCAATCGCAAGATCGTGGGAAGCGGCTAATGCTGCTACATTCATAAACTCGGTAATGCCGCCCACGACTTGAGCATCTGTGTTCAGGATTGCAACTCCGTCATGCTCAATCAAGTCACGAAATCCATACCTAGTGTATTCGTTCTCACCTGTCGCGATTGGAACACTTGTAGCAGCAGCAACACGACCATGGCCACGATAATCATCAGGAGCTACCGGCTCCTCAAACCAGAATACGTCGAATTCCTCGATGCGACGAACAAAATCAATCGCCTGATATGCGCTATATGCGTTATTAGCGTCAACCAGAAGGCCTATCTCAGGACCAATTGCATCTCGGACCACACGCACGCGCTCTACATCCTCCTGAATCGGCACAGCACCGACTTTCATCTTTACCGCGCGAGCACCAAGCTTGAGATTCTCCTCCATCTCTTGGGCTAGTTCGCGTAATCCCTTGCCTTCTTCGTAGTAGCCACCAGCTATATACGCTGGAATGCGATCTCGATAGCCCCCTAACAGTCTGTGGATTGATTGACCAGTCACCTTGCCAATCAGGTCCCATAACGCAATATCGATAGCGCTTATCACCTGTGTTGATACTCCACGGCGCCCCACGATCTTCGGCGCCCACATGTCGTCCCATAGGCGACGATAAGTAAATGGATCGCGACCGATAAGCGCATCCTTGAAATGTTCTACCCACGCCTCTGTAAGAGCTCCAGGACGTGTAGATGCCGAACCACCAGTCCAACCAATACCAGTCACACCGGCATCCGTGTGTATCAACACCGGCGTAAAGGTCACGTCAGTGTAAGTGTACTTACCGTTACTGATCGGGACAGGACGCGGCCACGCATAACAACGGACTTCAATATCAGTGATCTTCATTTGATTAAAATAATAGAAGGTAGGCAGTGCCAGGCCAAGTTAGACTTCCATTCAATACTACTATTTTCGGCATTTTCAACCCTGAAACCTTACGTTCAGGAGATAATAGTTAGTATCTTCATGAATGCATAAGACGGCGAACATATAGCACACGCCTCCAAAACAGAAGAAAGTACAAATTATTTTCCATGAAAAAATTTGACAGTTGGCACCGCTGCTGGCTACGGTCGGCAGGTCATGGGAAAAATGACAGATAATCAGGACACAATCCCTAAGCTTTTTGCCCACATCTGCCGCGATTATGGTCTTAACGTTGCCCAATTTAGTAAGGACATAGACGGTCGCTATCAGCCAACCACCTACTCAGAGTTGTACGCGGAGGTCTCTAACTTTGCTGCAGGGCTGCAAGAACTCGGCGTATCCCGAGGCGACCACGTTGGCTTGATGGCTGATAACCGTAAAGAGTGGCTGGTCTCCGATCTGGCAATACTCACACTTGGTGCCGCCGATGTTCCGCGAGGAGCAGACAGCACCCCCGAAGAGTTCCGCTTTATCCTCGCACAGGTAGAATCTGAGTTCTGTATAGTTGAAGACCGCACACAGCTCGACAAAGTATTATCTGTTCAGGAAGACCTGCCCCACCTAAGTACGATCATAGTCATGGATCAAGAGATTACATCTCGAGAAAATTATGGTGATATCAAGGTGCTTCCTTTTGAGATGGTTCTCAACGCTGGGCACACCGTAACGGAACAACAGGCCGACTTCTTCCTTGCGCATGCCGAACGTGGTTCTCCCGATGACCTGGCTACCATCATTTTTACCTCCGGGACTACCGGAGAACCTAAGGGCGTAATGTTGTCTCAACGAAATTTTGTATTCCAGACGGGTTGCATCCCGGACTTCTTGGCAGTGGAACCAGGCCAAATATGGCTGAGTGTCTTGCCAGTGTGGCACTCTTTTGAGCGTATCTTTGAATACTGCTCCATTGCCACAGCCACTACACTCGCCTACTCCAAACCAATTGGTAGTGTGTTGATCGCCGATATGGCAAAAATTCGCCCTCACTGGATGGCTTCGGTACCCCGCATCTGGGATGCGGTACGCTCTGCAGTTTATCGCAACGCCGAGCACGAAGGCGGCCTTAAGCTAATTCTCTTTAATTTTTTCGTCTCAGTTGGGATCGCTCATACCCGAGCCCAATCAAAGGTGCTCGGGTTGGTTGCCCACCTGCAACCTTATTCACGGACACTCGAGCTGCTCTCCGGCCTCATTCCCCTCATACTACTCACGCCGTTCAAGGCCTTGGGAAATGTCTTGGTTTTCAAGAAGATCAAAGCACGCCTTGGCGGCCGTTTCCGCGGAGCCATTTCTGGCGGCGGCTCCCTTCCCGACTACGTAGACGAGTTTTTTGCAGCGGCCGGCGTTATGCTCCTGAACGGCTACGGGCTTACAGAGACGGCACCAGGTCTTGCTTTCCGACCTGAATCAGCACCCGTAGCCGGCACAGTCGGTCGGCTACTGCCAGGAACGGGCCTTCGCATTCTTGATGACGGACAAGAAGTAGGACCTGGGAAGCTCGGCGTGGTGCATGTTCGCGGACCGCAGGTAATGACAGGCTATTTCAAACGGTCTGCTCTAACTAAGGAAGTATTAAATGATGGGTGGTTAAACACCGGAGACCTGGGCATGACCACCATTTCGGGTGACCTCATTATACGGGGTCGCGCTAAGGATACTATTGTCCTGCTGGGTGGAGAGAATGTCGAACCACTGCAGATTGAGGAACGGATCCAGGAGTCTAAATTCGTCGACAGAGCTGTGGTCGTTGGTCAGGACCAAAAACACCTGGCCGCATTGGTTATAGTTAACACGGATATGATAGAAGATTACGCAACGTCCACAGGCATCGATGGTGATATAAATGAGCTGATCGACCACTCGAATATTAGGAAATTAATCGAGACCGAAGTTGCCAATCGCGTTAACGCCTCGCATGGGTTCAAGCCATTCGAGTTGATCTCCCGCACAAAACTTCTGCATCGACCATTTGAAGTCGGCCGCGAGTTATCACACAAGCAAGAAGTCAAACGCAACGTGATCGCTCAGTTATATTCTGAGTCAATCAACCAGCTGTTCAACTGATCCCATGACCTCTGTACGGATTACCTCTTCCGCTCTCGACCGGTTTGTTGCTGCGATACTCATCACTGCTGGGGCCACGGAGAACGATGCTGACTGTGTTGCTCAAGCGCTAGTGGCAGCGGACCTGGCAGGACACGCTTCTCACGGCGTCATCCGTGTAGTCCCATACCTACAGATGATCAATCAGGGGCTGATAGATGTGCACGCATCCCCAGAACTAGTAGAAGACGGTGGTGCGACCGCCCGGGTGAATGCACATGACTGTTTCGGACAAGTTGCAGGACAATTTGCGATCCGGTTAGCGGTCACCAAAGCACGTGAGCACGGAGTGTCGACCGTCGCCCTCTTCCGTGCTTCTCACGTCGGTCGCCTGGGAGATTATGTTGAATACGCTAGTAACAAACAGATGATTGGATTGGCTTTCTGTACGGCCACGGGGGCTGCCGGACGGGTCGCCCCATATGGCAGCAAGGACCCAATATTCGGCACTAATCCGTTCGCAGCAGGGATCCCATCTGAGGGCAACTGCCCAGTCATTCTAGATTTCGCCACAAGCGCCGTCGCTGAAGGAAAACTACGGGTCGCGGTAAACAAAGGCGAATCAGTCCCAGAGGGATGGCTATTAGACCCCGACGGGGAGCCTACTACTGACCCAAGCGACCATTACATTGGCGGGCCCTTATTGCCTTTTGGAGAGCACAAGGGCTCAGGTCTCGGGATCATCAACGACCTCCTTGGCGGGATTCTCGCTGGCACAGGTACTCGCGCACTACCAGGGATGGTCTCCGGTAACGGAGTCCTGTTTGTTGTAATCGATGTCCGCAGCATGCAGCCTGTTGATGACTTCCTAACGGGAGTCGCGGCGCATAGTCAGATGATTAGAAACGCCACTCCCGCCCCAGGTGTCAAAGAAGTTATGGTGCCAGGGGACCCTGAACGTCGTTCCACAATTGACCGAGAGCAATACGGCATACCGATTGATGCTGCTACCTGGTCTGCCCTGACCGAGGCTGCGGCCTCAAGCGGCGTCGATGCGCCCGACCCGCTTCCTAATGAAGAACCAACGAGTCATCCTCAGTAGTAGCCAGCCCCAATTCGATAGCTCGGAGTTGCAAGCGTATCGTCACGCGAGGATCGACTGGCTCAACTCCGAAGGAGACGAGCTCGTCGGCAATTCCTTTGCTTCGCTGTGCCTGAAGAATTAGAGCTGGCAATTGTTCTCGAAAATTACGATAGGATCCCCGATTATTATCCAGGCGAAAAAGTGGTACCTCAGTAACCAAACAGAGCGGCGCGCAAGGATCAGGGGCGGTACAGGCAGCTTGCTCCATAGAACTGTCCTGGAATAGTGCCGCGGTAACCTCATCACCTTTAACACGAAAGTGCTGCCGCATTGCTACCCCTGTCGGGGTAGTAGCAAAACCAGCCCCTATATAGTGGAATCCCTTCTCGCCGAAACGATCCTCGTCGTGTAAACCCACTCCGCATAGCGAAGCCTCACGAGCAAATGCGCTTTGCATCAGCCTTGTGCGAGTGACCCAACTACGATCGATCAAAAGCTGAGCACCCTCGCCAAAGCCCATTCCGTGCAAACTCGCGTATAGACGCACAGGCGCGGCATGCGTCAAGAACGCTGTCAATACGGCGTTCTCTTGACGCATCTTCGGAAATCCAAACTCCAGATCGCGACCTGGGGGTTCTCTCAGCACACACCGCAGATAAGCTTCAACCGAGGGCCAGCGCGCAATCCACTCAAAATTTTCCTGCTCACCATCTGGATTGAGGTGCGGCACGATCCAGAGCGTCCAACGACGCAGCAGGTTCTTCAGCGCATAATCACGCCGCAGCGCAGATGTAACAATTAAACGCAAAGTTTCGGGTCCTACTGGCTCATCAGAGTGCGTGCCAGCTACCAAGGCAGCCTGCCGTTTTCCAGTGCCGATAACAGCCGCAAGCAACGGCCGGCCGGAACTACTCATGCCTATCCTTCTGATACTAGCGTGGTACCCAACGTCCTTCGCCCACTCGGCACTACTTTTGAATCTCCCCCCCCATCGCGAAACTAAATCAACGATGGACGGTGGATCGCTCCACGTCATGCACGTCATGATAGCGTATGTACCATGATGAAATCCGACCTTCGGACGCGGTAACCATAGGACTCTCTCCAAGCTTCGGATTTGGCGACCGTATCGGCCTTGCAACGCCTGGCCATGTAGAAGCACTACGGGAGTCAGGAGCGCCAATTCAGCCAATATTTGCACAGCAATCAATCCGAGAGATGCAACGAACTCAACGCACCCCAAATGAAGTAATGACTGATGCCCTGGCTGGTATGAAGCAAGCTGGTTGGGATGGTCCAACCGGCGCTGATGCCGATCACCTCAAAACTCCAGAAGACATTGCCGTCACCGCCGCCGCTGGTTTCCGCTTTTTTACAATTGACCCTTCTGACTCAGTAGATGAGCACACCGATGGTTACGACGAGGATACGCTGAGAGATCGCTATCAAACAGTTCGCTCACAAGTCAATTGGGTTGACCGATATCTTGGCCGCACTATCATCCTGCCGAACGATTTGACCTTGGAACTTAACGAGGAAGCTTGTCTCCGCTGTGCAGTCAAGTACGGACCTGCGTTAAATCATGCAACAGAACTGGCGAAGATTATTCGTACCTGTAATAAGGGCCATGATTATGAAATCGAGCTTTCCGTTGATGAAACTGATCAACCAACCACTCTAGCTGAGCACTACATCATTGCAGACCAATGCCAGGAGCGGAACATTCCTTTGATCGCGTTAGCCCCACGCTATATTGGTGATTTCGAAAAAGGCGTTGACTATAAGGGTGACGTGTCCGTATTGGAGAAATCTCTTCAGCGCCACTTTTCGATAGCAAGCCACTTTGGGCCCTACAAGCTGTCATTACATTCCGGGTCTGACAAGATATCAATGTACCCAGCTCTTTCTCGAGCTACCGGTGGTTGCTTCCACGTAAAAACCGCGGGAACCTCTTACCTGGAAGCGCTGCGGGTAATAGCTCGTCATGACGACGGATTGTTCCGGAGAATTGTTGCCTTTGCCCGCTCTTGCTACAACAGCGAAAAGGCTTCATACCACGTGTCTGCTACGATTGAGCAGGTACCAGAGCCCGACTCTATGAGTAGCCTGGAACTCGAGAGAACATACCTGGAATGCTGGCAAGACGTACCTTGTGGTTCTGGATTCACTAAGCCAGGACGTCAAATCCTACACTGCACATTTGGCTCAACCCTTACAGATAATGAACTCGGTCCAGCCATTAGAGGCACACTAGAGGCACATCCGGACACCTACACTGAAGTGTTGGCCGAACACTTTTCCTATCATTTACGCAGCCTAGCAGCTGGTCTTTAATTGTGTGTCGACTATTAAAGTGGACGTCATCATAACCTACGCAATGCTTAGGAAGGCGCTTACAGTTAGATAAACAGCAGCCAGCATAGCTATAACGACAGCGGCAACACGGAATGTCTGATCCGCCAGCCGGCGAATTCTTGCAATGCCAAAAACGGTCCCAGTAATTACCGCAATAACCGCTACCGCATCCAGTGCTAGAGTGGCACCAGTCATAGTACCGATAGCTAAATGAAAGGGTACTTTCATCACGTTTAAGACGAAGTAATACCATGCCCCAGTGCCCATGAACTCATGCTTGGGAAGCTTCATAGCAAGCAGATAAGCGGTTACTATCGGCCCAGAGGCGTTACTGACCATCGAGGTTGCACCAGCTAAGACACCTATTAGGACCGCGATCCATAGAGGAATGGGCTGCGACTTGCCCTCCCGGAGCGACGAACCGAACATAGTACTCGCTACAACAGTCCCTACAACGATGGTTGCGATTAGTAGACGAAGCTGTAGATCATCGATAACCCGCATTAACAGAGCACCCGCGATGATGCCAACAAGGGCCGCTGGCACCAGTCGCACCAAATGAGAACGCACTACATGCCGCCTAAAGTAGATGATCGCAACTATGTCAGCGACAATCAGCATCGGCAGAGTAATCGCCACTGACGCGCGCACCGGAAAGACGGCTGCCATCAACGGGGCAACCACTGCACCAAGCCCCGGAAGTCCGGTTTTTGTAATTCCCGTTAGTAGGCCACTCCCTAAAAGGGTTAACCACTGTAAAAATGACAAGGAAAACAAATCGCGCTCCTTTATGACAATGATTTAGCTATATCGGATCAGCAACGTCCGAGGTAGGATAACTGTACTACAATGCTATTCCTGCTCGGAGACGCACTTCAACAAGTGTTCGGACCGTTTCGCCTGCTGAGCTCCCATTACGTCGTTGCCAGCGCAGCGCTGGTAATCTCGTCCCTTGCCACCTGGCTGTTCTTGCCAGCAACTAGCTCACTCCTCCCGCGCGATCGAGGACGAGAGTACGCAGTGGACAAGGAATCTGCCCTAGGCAAGCCGACTGGAGCGGGATTGGTTTTTGGCATCGTATTCATCATCGTCGGCATACTGACCGCCCCGCTGCAGCTTCCGTACCTTGGCGTGCTGGGATGCGTCGCATTGATTATGCTGGCTGGCTATCTGGACGATCGCAGCGCTGGCGGCTGGCACGAGTATCGCAAAGGTCTAATTGACCTTTTGGTCTCTTTGACGGTGGCGGTGCTACTGTGTAGCAGCGGATCAACTGAAATCAGGCTGCCATTCACCAAAACGACTGTAGCAATACCACCCGCCATTGCTATTACCGGTGCAACTATTCTCATCTGGGTTGCAATTAACGCCACTAATTGTACTGATGGCGTTGACGGTCTATCGGGAACCCTGGCAATTCAGGCGCTTCTGAGTCTGGGGGGGCTGCTTTATATCATACTCGGGAACAGTGACTTTTCCGCGTACTTTCTATTGCCCCACTATGGCGACGGAGCTAAGTGGGCAGTCCTCGCCTTTGCGATGGTGGGTTGTTTGACCGGTTACCTATGGTATAACGCTCATCCCAGCCAACTCCTTATGGGAGATGCCGGATCACGAGCTGTCGGTCTTCTGATTGGGGTCCTGGTAATCAAATCTGGGAACAAAATTCTCATGTTCGTATTCTCTGGCGTATTAATAGTTAACGGTGGTACCGGGCTGATCAAGGTAGCGCTCTTGCGTTTCCTCCGAATTTCAATCTTTAGAACGCTGCGTTTTCCTTTACATGACCACGTGCGCAACAAGCTTGGCTGGTCCAGCACACAAGTCCTAGTACGTTTCACCCTAGTACAGGTCATGTTCACCTTAATTTGTTTAGTTATCCTGCTCAAGATTCGTTAAAACATTATACGGAGCTATCCCACTTCCTTCTTTTGTGCTTCCAGAGGCTGACCGCAGCAAGGGCAGAATCGCGCGGTCGAAGCTCTATCCTCTTCCGGCTTTGACCGTTTTTTTGCCAATGCTTCGATAAATCCTGAACTGACGATCCCAGGCGGCACCGCAACTAGCCCAATCCCCATCAAAGCCACTAGCCCACTAAGCAACCGACCCAAGCCAGTTACCGGCACTACATCTCCATAGCCGATGGTCGTCAAGGTGACGACTGCCCACCACAACGAAGAAAGGATGTTGGGGAACTTGTCAGGCTGTTCACTACCTTCGATGTAATACATGAGTATCGATGCAATAAGCAGCATGAGCGAAGTCATCATGACCGTGATCAACAACTCGCTACGTCGCTCACGCAATACTCTGCCGAACAAAGACATAGATCGCATATAACGACCAAGCTTAAATAGTCGTAGAAGACGCATGAACCGAAGGTCAATCACGCCTCCTAAAGGCAAATAGAAGGGGAGAATCGCTAGAAGATCAATTATACCCGCTGGCGAAACAATAAAGCGCAGAGCGCCAGCCACCCCCTTTTGGCTCGGATGCCGGTAGCGCGCACTCCATACCCGGAGAAAGTACTCGACCGTAAAGACTACTACGGAGGCTGTCTCGAGCACGTCTAGTACTCTCATCAGCGTAGCCCCAACCCACGGCAACGACTCAACGATAATAGCTAAAGCGTTTACAGCAATCAAACTAACAATGGTTACATCCACCGCCGTACTCAGCCGGTCTTCATCGTGAGCCCGCTCTAAAATCTCATATACTCGCTGGCGTAGCGTCACCGCCATTTTTGTTTCTCCCCTCAGTTGACTGTAAGTCCTGACCTGATTAGCGTAAACATACTGATATGCAGACTATTTTGGCCACGCTCGTACTAGTCGTAGAGAAAATCCCTCACTTCGCCGTCGGGCTGCTCCTCGTATTTGTGGGCAAGCTCTTCTATAACCTGACTACTCGCTATCACATTGATCACGAGATCTCAGATAGCAAGAACGATGGGGTTGGGATCAGCTTTGCCGGCTATCTCCTCGGGATCGGCGTTGTGATTGCGGCTGCAGCCCGTGGTTCCGGAGATGCTCTCGCCACAGAGCTAATAAATCTAGCAGTGGTCGGGATTATCGCTATCTTCCTATTGCGCCTAAGCAGCGTAATCAACGACCGCCTGGTACTCCACGCGTTCTCCATCGAGCGTGAGATGGTACAAAACCGTAGCGCCGGCGCTGGCTTTGTCGTCGGCGGGATGACCGTTGCCACCGGGTTAATGATTTCTGGGGTGATGGAGGGACAGAGCACCAACTATCTCTCACTGTTACGTGACATTGCAGTCTACTGGGTAGTAGGACAAGCCATACTTGTCCTGGATGGCATAGTATTTCAGGCGATAACGAGTTACGACGTCCATGATGTTATTGAGAATGATAAGAATGTAGCGGCTGGTATCAGTTTTGCAGGATTTCTGATCGCTCAGGGAATAATCGTACGCACGGCAGTGATTGGCGCAGGAAGCGATATAGGCACCGAAATCCTAATTTCTGCAGTGATTGCGTTCTGTGGCTTAATCCTACTCGTAATAGGGAGGGTGATTGCCGACCGAGTATTCCTGCCGCGCGCAGCATTATCCGATGAAGTGAAGACAAACCGTAATACGGCAGCAGCAGCACTCGCTGCTGTCAGCTTCATCGTTGTCGCGCTTATCTACACCGGAGCTGTTGACCCCAGCGCAGCACTTACACCGGTTGCATCTAGTGCGACGGTATCCCCGTGATTGGCCGTCCCCGACGCCCTGCAGCCAACAAAATAGCACTCGCTATAACGATTGTGGGTGTATTACTACTGGTCGCTGATGACGCACTTGCTCGCCGTATGGGTGGATTCTCTGCAGGAAGATCGTTCTCCAGCTTTGGATCCTCACGCTCGTTCTCCGCACGTTCAAGCCGATCGGCATTTGGCTCTAGCCGAAATATGACCAACCGTAGCAGCCTGTCAGGAACACGTGGTGTATCTTCCCGATCTAATACTTCAGGCGTTAGCCGCGCCCAATACCAGCGTTCAAGAGCTGCAGGAACGACCTTCCAGAACCGCTCGCAGGCTGAGACTGCCTTCCGACAACGTAACGCCGGACAATATCCTTCCAGGTATCGCTCAGAGCCCTCTTCAAGACCATCACACATCCCTCAATCCACGCGAGTTAACGGCCGGAATGTCAACGTCAGCTATAATGCCGGCCTCGGCGGCTACGGTTATATGCATCCGACAATGGGTACCTGGATGATGTATAGCGCCATGAGCGACATGGCTATGATGAGTATGTTGATGAACCGCGGCGGCTACTATTACGGGGGAGCTCCAGGCACCTATCATGGCGGAGGGGGAAACTTCTTCACCGGGATGATACTGATTCTATTGATCGTCGGCTTAATGTGGGTTCTGTTGGGCTCAGCCAGTCGCCGTTACTGAATCAGCAGTAATATGTCTTTCCGAAAGCGATGAGTCGCCCGCCGCGAAGCGGGAGCAGCAAGCCTATAAACGGCTTATTCGGGCGAGGCTTGTTCCGGGGTAGAGAACCTAAGCCTATAGAGCCTCGTGCCACTTCAACGAGCGATCCAAATTTCTGGCTTCAGCTTGATACTGGAGGATCAGTTAGCCTACGCGACTTTCAAGCAATGGCGGAGGCAGCTGAGCTTGGTCTCTCTACCGACGGTCTTGACTATCATCTGAGCGATAAACGGGCAATCGGGGTGCGCTCAACTTCTGGCACCATCACCTCTGAACATCTGCTATTTGACCTGACGAGTACTAATCAGATCTATTTCCTACTCGCGATTATCCGCGGCGATGAGTTAGACCTACGCATCTACTTCATCGCAGACGGATTGACCCCAGCCGTTCGAGCCGAGGTTATTAATCAGGGCGGAACCTGGTTCTTTGACGAACCCGTTGACCCCAAACATTTCGTTCCTGCCCAACTTGAATTTGCCCGCTACCCGGCGGTGCCTCCAATCCTTGAGCGTGACTGCGAGATTGAGGCGGAATTCGTTGCTGCAGGCGGTCCCCTCTACGGTGACTACGCTGATCGTGATGGCAAGAAGGTGCCAGTTATTATCATGGAGTATGAAACAACGATGGATGTCTCTAATCCTTTGCTTCTGATCATCGAAGAGGGAGGGCTAGACTCCTCAGGGGATTCAATTCCAGAAGGAGGCTTCATGACGGTGCTGATGGGCAGTCGTATCAGCGGAAGTCAGATCGAAGTATTTCCAGGATGAGCAACTCCCTTTCCTTTTACAGCGATAACAGCTCTGGAGCCCATCCGGAAGTGATAGCGGCAATTATTTCAGCTAATCAGGGGCATGCTCTTGGCTATGGTGAAGACGAATATACAAACCATGCTGAAGCCACGTTTGCTAGCCACTTTGGCGACGACATCCAAGTACTTTCAGTGATAAACGGTAGCGCTGCCAATGTGATCGCGGTCGCAGCCTGCTGCCAGCCATACGAGTCGGTAATCACTACCTCGGCCGCCCACTTAGCATGGTGTGAGTGCGGTGCCATTGAGCGCATAGTCGGATGCAAAGTATTGGAAGTGCCTCATTCACACGGCAAGATCGACATAGACGGAGTGCGACGTATCGTTACAGCTGAGCCTAGTGAACACACTAACCAACCACGGCTGATTTCTATCACCCAGGCTACTGAAGTACTGACTGTGTATACCCCGGCAGAAATCACTGAACTTGCTGAACTCGCACACACCAACGGCCTGCTACTACACATGGACGGCGCCCGCCTTGCGAATGCTGCCGTCAGCCTCAACATGGGTCTAAGGGAATGTACGAGGGATCTTGGCGTCGACCTCCTATCGTTTGGCGGCACTAAGAATGGACTTCTCAAGGTAGAGGCCGTCATTGCCTTCACACCGCTTGCGCACCTAGGCTACGTGCGCAAGCAAGGGCTGCAACTTTTGTCAAAAATGCGTTTCGTGTCGGCACAATTTAGCGCACTGCTAGAAGGAGATCTGTGGAAACGAAACGCTTCCCACGCAAACGAGATGGCAACCTACCTAGCCACGCGATTGCGCAAAGAAACCAGCGTAGAAATCATACATCCCGTCGATGCTAATGGGGTCTACGTACGGCTTCGTCCTGATGAGATTAAGGCAACTCTCGATAAGTTTCCTTATTATGTGTTCAATAAAGACCGGGGTGTGGTGCGCCTCATGGCTACTTGGGACACGACTCGGGATTTTATCGACGAGTTCCTTGATGTCATCATCGCCGTTTCATAATACCCGGACGACACTTCAACTCCGTTACCGATATTCAAGGCTCTACGTGATGCTGGAAACTGCCTATAGTCTCCAGATGCCGTCTACCCTATACAATCTGACCTCGACTACGCAGAAATCAAGCAACTAATTCCTTCCACCACTATGGCGGCAACAAGCAGATGACCCAACATGACATCTACATTTCGGATTCGAGATCGATGCCGCAACTTGCTGATAACACAGTCGATCTTGTGGTCACCTCACCTCCCTATCCCATGATTAAGATGTGGGACTCGCAATTCTCCTCAGTAAATCCGCGCATCGGCGAGGCGATCGCTGATGAAAACGCAGATCAAGCATTTAACCTCATGCACTCCTACCTAGACTCGGTCTGGAGAGAATGTCTACGTGTCCTTCGGCCTGGAGGATTGGCATGTATCAACATCGCTGACGCCACGCGAACAATCAGAGGTGAGTTTCGTCTCTTCTCTAACCATAGCCGCGTCCTTCAGGCAATGAATAGCATAGGCTTCTCGACACTCCCTGATATCCTCTGGAGAAAGCCTACGAACTCCCCAAATAAATTTCTAGGATCCGGCATGTTACCGACCGGTGCCTACGTCACCTATGAACATGAATACATTCTGATCTTCCGCAAGCCCGGAATACGTCGCTTCCAACAGATTGAACAGAAGAAACTGCGCACTCGCAGTGCCTTTTTCTGGGAAGAGCGAAACGTTTGGTTCTCTGATCTCTGGACTAATCTAACTGGAACAAAACAAGATCTCCCGGCCCATACGACAACACGTTTCCGCAGTGGAGCCTTCCCGTTTGAATTACCGTTTCGGCTTATTCAAATGTACTCACTGATAGGCGATACGGTTATAGACCCGTTTCTCGGCACTGGCACAACAAGCGCAGCCGCCCTATCAACCGGGCGGTCAAGTATCGGAATAGAGATGGACGATAGTTTGAATCAGAAAATTCGAACGGTTCTCGAGACTGCGGTACCACTGGGAAGGAAAATCGCTCAAAACCGCTTAAAGGAACATATGATCTTCGTCTCAGAGCGTGAGGCATTGGGGCGACCATGCCAACATCACAACCGGACTTACGGCATTCCAGTAATGACTCGTCAAGAGACAGACATAGAGCTCATAATCCCGAGCCAAATCACCGCCAAAGACAGTGGCTCTACCTACGTCGCCTCTCATGAGCCCATCATGGCGGAATACATTGCCTCCCTCCTAAACAGAACTTGACAAAACACAGAGAGCAAACCTCCGAGTTGATAACCGACCAATCGGTCACGTTTATGTTTACGCAATCCCTCGGGGATCATTAAGCGCGGAGGCCGGAATTCCGCCCTCAAGAACTGCGCGAACCCGTAGTGCCGCCTTCGTCTTTAGCTCTACCAACGACTCTTCGGTATAATAAGCGTGGTGGTCGGTTAGAATAATATTTTCTAAAGTCCTGAGCGGACTCTCTGCAGCCAGTGGTTCAGTCTCAAAGACGTCCAATGCGGCGTAGCTGATTTCTTCTGAACGTAAAGCTTCGGCAAGGGCCTCCTCATCGACAATACCACCTCGCGCCGTGTTAATGATTATCGCCGTAGGTTTCATCAACTTCAGACGCTGTCGATCGATTATTCCCCGAGTCTCAGGCGTAAGCGGTACGTGAATTGAGAGATAATCAGAGGAAATCAGGAGATCTTCTATCCCAGTCGGCTCGACTCCAGAAGAACGAATTTCGTTATCATTAACGTAGGGATCGCACGCAATTACCCTCTCTAACCCCAGTCCGGAAAGTTTGCGGTGCAACGCCCGAGCAATAGCACCATAACCGAGCAGGCCGAATATCTTCCCCTGAATGCGATATGAAGGACGATTACGAGGGAATCCCCATCCGCCAGATCGAATTCCTTTATCCGTAAATGGGATCTTTCGGACACAAGCAAGAAATAACCCTAACGCGTGATCAGACACATCTTCAATTCCATAATCTGGGACTCGTGCCACCCAAATGCCGCATTCGGTTGCAGCATCAATGTCTACGTTATCGTAGCCAATTCCATAACGACAGATGATCCTGCACCGCCTCATCTTTTGAATAGCTCTACGGGAAATAACCGATAGATTTACGATCACCGCATCGGCATCACGAACGAACTCCACAATATCGTCCGGTTCTGTGGAACGTAAAATGTCAAGGCTCGCGATTGAACCAAGGACTTCTTGTTCCTCCTCGTAGGACTCGAAACGATCGTCAACGATTGCAACTCGAAAACTCATCATTCAAATATTCTGTCGCAAAATCTAACCATGGTCGCGAAGCGTCAGCAACGTTATCTTACTTGCATGTTAACTCAAAGAATGAATACAGCACTTAACAGCCAGCTCAACGCAGAATTCTCCTCCTCGTACACCTATCTTAGCCTGGCCGCCTACTTCGACGAACAGAGCCTTCCAGGATTCTCCCACTGGTTTCGCACCCACGCGGAGGAAGAGCGAGCTCATGCAATGAAGATCTTCGACTATATCCTAGCTCGGGGCGGCAACGTAGAATTGATCTCAGTACCGGCGCCATCCCAACCTGGCACAACAGCGCAGGAAGTATTTGCTGGTGCCTTTCAAGAGGAATCAGAAGTGTCCTCGGCAATCGATGCGCTGGTAGAGGTCGCCATCGCCGAGAAAGACCGCGCAACACAAGTTTTTCTCGACTGGTTTGTAACCGAGCAAGTTGAAGAAGAATCCTTATTCACAGACCTGATGATGCAGATCAATCGGATCGGCGACTCTGAAGTGGGACTATTCGTATTCGATCAAAAACTTGCTGAACGGACGCAGGAACGCCACAGCGGGTTGTAGCCTCGGATGCTCGCCCGCTGTG
>CAZTZA010000031.1:23272-24573 GCA_964618015.1 uncultured Spirochaetaceae bacterium
ACGTTAACGACTATTGCAATCGCCGCGGGTAATCTTGTCGTTGCAGTACCCGGATTCACGCGATCAGCTACGCCACGAGAGTATGCCCACGGCACGATCCCGTTCGGCGCAACCGCCCGCCAAGTAATGCAAGAATTGAACAGCGCCTCCGTTCAGTCCGAAAAAAGTGGCGATGCACAGTTCATAGGCCATTACCAGAAGCTACTTGAATTTTTTTCCGAGGGGCTCTATCCAAATCTGATTGGGATCAAGCAACTTAACGTAACTGTCACTCAAATGTACCGCGTTAGCCATGAAAGCTGGAAAAACGTAGTCGCTATAGAATTGTACTTCTTTTGTGAACCGATTGCGGCCACGGACCCCTCATTATGTCGACTGTTCATGATGCGAAAAACACTGAAGACTGCGGGCACTGGCAGCTATACAACGGTCTCTAGAAGGATCGAGGAAACCATCTCCAGATCCCTCGGAATCGAGCCTGTTAGCTACGAAGTGAAGTACCAGCCTTTTGGGCAGCTGTTCTCACTTGCCTCAAGGGTGTCTTCATGGAAAACGACTGACACTGACATCTTTGTTTTGGTTTATCAGAATATCCTGTCATCCAGCAATGCTGATATTGTCTACCGCAACCGACGCTTATGGGAAGAATATGTCAAAGTAGCCCAAGCTAATAATTCTGAAAGCAAGAAGCGCAGCCAAGAACAAATACACTCTGTTGGAAATAGCCCATAGAACATCGCCTCACTGTGATGTGAATTCCTGGCCGCTCGTTTCCGTGGGAGAAGCTTATGGTAGATCTCGTTGTAGTCCATTACCACCTGCTACTAGGCGGTGTAACTAGCGTTATCCATGATGGGCTGAGAGCAATTATCCAGCACCAACCAGGACTACTACGCTCTATCCACCTGATCGTTGGCCGGCGCGACGGAGTCAATTCCATATTGGTTTCACTACGAACTGCGGCAGCAGAATCCAAAGCCGAAACCGCTATAAGAGCGACAATTGATCAACGCCTAGATTATGCTACAACAGATATCAAGCCAACTGACTGGAAATTCCCAGTCACAATTGGACCTGACACTATCTGGTGGTTTCACAACCACCATCTTGGTAAAAACCTCTCTTTCACTCGTGCCTTGCTAGCTAAGTCAGTGAGCGGCTCTTCTCGCGTACTACTACAAATCCATGATTTTCCCGAATGCGGTCGACTCAAGGACTACCAAGCGATTCGGTCAACGATCGGAAATAATCTCTACCCATTCGGACCGAACCTGCTCTACGTGTTAATCAACCGCCTTGAT
>CAZTZA010000032.1:0-9230 GCA_964618015.1 uncultured Spirochaetaceae bacterium
ATCGTGCCAATGCGACGAATATCTAAACGCTGTGACGCGTAAAACTTCAAAGCATTTCCACCAGTCGTAGTTTCAGGAGAACCAAACATTACTCCAATCTTCATACGAATCTGGTTGATGAAAATGACACAGGGTTTCGAGTTAGAAATCGAACCGGGCAATTTACGCAGGGCCTGACTCATAAGTCTTGCTTGCAAGCCAATGTGAGAGTCACCCATCTCACCTTCAATTTCCGCTCTTGGCGTGAGCGCAGCAACAGAATCAACCACAACGATGTCAACGGCTCCGGAACGAACCAAGGACTCTACTATCTCCAAGGCCTGTTCACCGTTGTCGGGCTGTGACACCCAGAGCTCATCTGTATCTACGCCAAGTCCCTTTGCATAAACTGGATCAAGCGCATGCTCAGCATCGATGAACGCTGCAACGCCGCCAACCTTCTGGGCTTCAGCGATCGCGTGTAGCGCCAAGGTCGTCTTACCGGATGATTCGGGACCAAATATTTCGACTATTCGGCCTTTTGGATAACCTCCGACACCCAGCGCAGAATCCAACAAGATTGAACCGGAATGGATCACCGGATAATCACGTTGCTCGGTATCCTGTCCGAGCTGCATCAGTGAACCTCTTCCAAACTGTTTTTCAATTTGCAGTCGAGCAGCTTCAAGCGCTTGCATACGCTCGGTTTGTTGCCTATCACCGGAACTGTTGCCAACCGAATTGTTTGTTTTTGTGATCTCCGAACGTTTAGCCATACGCAGACTACTCCTATCTGGGGACAGCGTAGCTTTGGATACCTGAACTCTTAAAAGTTAAACACCGTGTAGCAGACAAGGGCCCAAGCCCAAAGTTGATACAGCGCAATCGAATCGCCAGTGTCATCCTCCCAGTAACAATAGAACTTTACTTACGGATGGCTTGTGAGTCAATGCCGAATTCTTTGGCCGATATCTCATTGACGATAACATAAAGCTCAGAGAAAGGTGTTTGTACGTTGCTTAAAAGGTGCGCTTAGAGTCCAGGAGAATTGTAACTGGACCATCGTTGCACGATTCGATCTGCATGGATGTCTGGAAAACACCGGTATTTACACTAAGCCCAGCCGACCTCAATCGTGTAACCAAGGATTCGTAGAGGGGTGCAGCACGATCGGGAGATTCAGCCGCTGTGAAAGAAGGTCGTCGTCCTCGGCGAACGTCCCCGGCTAACGTAAACTGAGAAACCACCGTTACTGCGCCACCTATTTCTATAATCGATCGATTCATCTTGTCATCTTCATCCGCGAAAATCCGTAGGTAAACTATTTTGTCTACGATATAAGTAACATCATTTTCGGTGTCACCTCGTTCCACTCCTACGTAAACGAGGAGGCCGCGACCTTGTTGCCGAAATCCGTGGCCCATAGGCCGAACTGTGCATCCGGTAATTCTCTGCAGTACAGCCCTCATTATTTACCTTCTCTTATGTCGTTACTGGAAACCCGGACAGATTCTCCTTACATCGTATTGTCATCAGTAGGGGGAGGAACATGAATCAAATATTAAAAAGTAAGCAAGGTAGAGTATCGTCCTTTCGGACGAAGAATTACAATTATGCAGTGCCCAAATTCTAATTCACTGAAAGATATCGACAGAATAAATAAATATTTCTGATGGAAGCTAATCAGGACAAGGGACATCCTCTTTGCCTATAGAGTGTAAAAAGCGTTAACCGGTAGAAGTGATTTCTAAAATCCCATGTGATCAATTGGAGGCGTGGGGAGACTGGACTGACTCATAAACACGGTTTCTGGGACAGTTTTGTAATAACCTTTGCTTTTGAGGCCGAATTCATGCAAGACCCCTTTTCTTGCAAATCAGGGAAACGTTAATTCTTGGTTTTTTGCTCAGGTGTCAAGACAGCGCAGATCTCTCGAATCTCATCTGATGGTGATATTGCATTCCAGATAGCAGAACCGATCACCACTATGTCGACACCCGTTGCCGCTGCCTCAAGGACATTTTCACGATGTAGGCCACCATCGACCGAAATCAAGAAGTTCTGCCCTGACTGCTCCCTCGTCGTCGATAATGACTGCGCTTTTTTCAAACAAGATGGGATGAGCTTCTGTCCTCCTGCACCTGGATTTACAGTCATGATCAACGCTATGTCGATCAAGTCCAATATTGGCTCAAGGTCAGAAATTACCGTTGGTGGAGAAATTGCTACGCCGGCTTTAACGTCCAATTCCTTGATTGATTTAATCAAGACAGGAAGGTCGATAGTTGCCTGACACGCCTCCAAATGTACCGTAATCATATTGGCTCCTGCTTGAGCAAAACGAGCAACGTGACGGTACGGGTCACTGACCATGAGGTGTACGTCGAATAGCAAATTCGAATGTTCTCTTAGGTCTTCTACTAGTTTGGCTCCAAAGGTTATCTCTTCAACAAAATTACCGTCCATCACATCTAAGTGGACCCGGTCAGCCGACGATGCACTGATTGTTTCAAGGGCAGAAGCCAATTGGCCAAAGTCAGCAGATAGCAATGAAGGTGCTACTTTGACGGCCTTCTGCGGTCTATCCATATCGGTATCGTAAACCTCTCTTCAACGCCTTGCACAGCTAAATAGCGGGGTTTGACGTGAAAAGGCTATATAGATCATACTCCCTGTCACCAGAATGGCCGAGCGTCAACTGAGTTTTACGGCCAACGAAGTCGCACATTTGGTAAACCGTGCCAACATGAGCTTTCGTGAAGGGGCTTTTTCCGAAGCAATTGAGGTTCTGGAACAAGCCCTGAGGCTAGACGTAGAACATGACAGCATTGCGTCAGCGTTGAAGTGCGCCGCCTTCTGGAAAGAGCGAGAATCGCGTCTATCCGAGATTACCGACCCGTACGAGCGGGCGGAATACCTGGAGAAGGAATGGGAGACCTTTCAGCCGTTTGTAAGCCGCCTGGAAAATACCTCCGACCGGACGGTTTTCGATATCAAGCAGTACGTAATGAACGAATGCTTGTCTGGCTATCTCAGCCTTCTATCTCTCCATCCGGAGGAAGAAGATTCCGACCTTCTAATGCGCATCGGTCGTGGCTACAAAGGCCTAGGCGATTACGAGCAAGCCATCGACCATTTGGAGCGCGCCAGTCGTGCTCAACGGCAATCAGCGATAATCTTGGCAGAGCTGGCGGACTGTTACGCTCTTATCAACGAAGATCGTTATGCAAGGGTGTTATTCCGGGAAGCTTTTTTTATAAACGCCGATTTAATCCAGATCGACCGACTCGAATCTCCAGTAATACGGCGTTTGATCGATACCATCGAACAAGCCGATCGGCCCACCGAAGAATTTTCTGCGTGGATTCCAGTTTATGCCACCCTGCACGGATTCTTTTCAGTAAAACGCGAGTTGAAGCCGTTAGAACTAGGCCGCCTAAAGCAAGCGATATTTGCTATGGAGCACGAAATTTCGGTCGGCGATCCAGCATCAACTCTCAAGCCACGACTCCTCAACCACTACTTCTGGCTAATAGACCAGTATGTCAGCGCGGGGGAGGAGAAAACTCGGATAACCGACGTGCTAACGAAACTAAAGAATTTGGACCGGCAAGTGTACGACGAATACGTCCGATAACACGTTTCCGTAGCGCAGATTTGCTGTGCGCAAAAATTGATAACGACGCTATCGTCCTGCGTCAAAACTGAGGTAACATGGCTTCCACAATTACTGAGATTCCAACAGAAACAACTCCTGAAAAACCAGTGAGCGAACTCGCTGGTAAAGTGAGCAATTTGCTCAACCAGGAAAAATGGACACGAGCCGCAATAAACAGCTACGTAACTGGAAACTTTAGTGAACTAGATGAGTTGCTTAACCTTGCGGACGAAGAAGACCTCGGAGATGAAATCCGCGAAATCTGCGAAATTCACCTAAACAGCAACCGCAATAGCATCATTGCTTTGTATCTTTCGGGGCTGATTTCAATCAGACGTAGACTCGTTGACGATTCCAGCCTCGTAATGCTAGTAAACATTTTTACGGATAATCATAAATGGAATCTCGTTGAGTACTTATGCAATCGCATGCTGGAGTTCGGAGAAAATCGTTTTGCTCTACGCACCCTAGCTGACAGTTATGATAACAAGAATGATGAGGCATCTAAGTTAGAGGTATACGAACGTCTTATTCGTGTTGACTATGAGGAAGCAGAATGTGTCAAAATCCTTGCCCAAAAATATGAGCAAGATGGCGACATCGAAGCTGCCTCAAACTACTACCGTAAAGCGTTGCACCGTTACGTGAACAAACATAATTATGCAAATATTAAAGAAATTTGGGACAAACTGGTTCAGTACCAGCCTAATGACGTCGAGTTTTTTTTGCAGCTGGAACGAAAGGTTGCGCGCACGATAAGTGAAGAGCGTGCTGTCACACTACTTGAATCATTATACCCACACTATTACGAAAAAGAGGACTGGAATACGACCATTCAGATTCTTAAACGAATCCTAGTTTACGAGCCAAAAAATTCCGAAGCTCGTACTCAAATCGCTGAAGCTTATTCTGAAAAACATGCTGGCCACAGCCATCTAGAAGAATACTTAAAGATTTCCAACCTTACTCAGGCTTGGGGTGACGCACAAGAAGCCATTAGCGATTTCGAAAAACATATTGCGTTTGACGCTGGAAATTTTGTCTTCCATCGCACTTGGGGCATCGGTCGCATCTCGAATATTGATAACGATGAGATCGTTATCGACTTTCCGAAAAAACGTAAACACAAGATGTCACTGAAAATGGCAGTTAGTGCACTAAAAATTTTGAATAAAGAACACTTTTGGGTAAAAAAGGCCACTACATCTCGCGATAAATTGCGTGAATCAATAAAAGAAAATCCTGCAGAAACCCTGCGAATTATCATTAAGAGTTTTAATAACGCGGCCGACATGAAACGAATCCGACTTGAGTTAGTTCCCCGGATCCTGTCTACCTCTGAATGGACTAAATGGAGCACGACGGCCCGCCGTATCCTTAAAACCGACCCATCGTTTGGGAGCCATCAGGAAAACGCTGATATTTTCGTTGTGAGAGAGTCACCAATCTCCTATGAGGAAAAAACCTTTCACAAATTTGTTGGGGAAAAAGGGTTCTTCACTCGTGTGGCAACGCTACAAGAATATTTGGCGAACGCTAACCCAGACTCCGAGTTTTTCAACGAAATGTATGCTTATTTTACAGGATTCTTAAAATCCTACACGACTGTGAACTATCAAGTAATTACCAGCTTCTTACTGGTGCAATCAATTTCCAAAAAGCACCCATACCTCGCGACTGAAGCTGATATTCGTTTCACAGATCTGTTTTCTCTTATCTCTGACCTGGATTCATTATTCACTGAGATTGATAACAACGATCTTCGGAAAGACTTTCTTATTCATGTGCGACAAGAAGTTGACGATTGGCCAGAGCTTTATTCACGGTTCTTTTTCTTACAGCCAAGCAGAATATTGATCGACCCATTAATACAAGAAAACAAATTTGATGCACTATCTAAAATCTTCCTGAAAGCATTCGAAAATTACCGGGACTTGCGTGAAACCTTTATATGGATTTTAAAAAACTGCGAAAGCGAGGATTGGTTTAAAGAAAATTCCCTAAAGATGGATAAAGCGATAACTGCAATGGTTCATCTGCTTGACCTGACTTACCGTGACGTCGAAAACAAACGAGACGTAGCCCTAAACCGTAAGTTAAATAAACGGATATTTGATTATTTATTTAAAGATAATAGGTTAATAGAATTTTTATCGTCGAGTGACTTTGAGATGAATAGCTATGTCTATTCAATGTTAAATCAAATTGACGATTTGGATCCAGCCATTAAGATTCGTATTAAAGAAAGTATCGTTGAACATTTTCCTGAATTTATAGCAGAAGAAGAAGTATCAACGATTGAACGTAAACGTGCAGGTTTACTTGTAACTCATCGTGGCTATGAACAGAAACAAAGTGAGCTCCGTAATCTTATTGACACCGAGATCCCGGCTAATTCTAAAGAGATCGGTTTAGCGATGCAAAAAGGCGATTTGCGGGAGAATGCTGAGTATAAAGCTGCACTTGAGAAACAAGACCTGCTCAAGGCTAGTGCCTCCCGGCTGCAAGAGGATCTCCAGGAAGCCCAAGTTTTTGATCTTAGTGAAGTCGATATTCAGACAATTTCCTTCGGAACTAAGGTAGTGCTTCTTAACCTTGATAGCGGTAAGAATGAGAACTTTACCATCCTGGGACCATGGGAGTCAGACCCAGCCAGGAATGTCATTTCCTATCTTTCACCGCTTGGCACTGAACTTTGGGGCCATAAGGATAAAGATCAACTGCAATTTATAATTAACGATAATATATTGAATTACCAGGTTGAGAGTATCCAGGCTGTAGAAGATCAGAAATAGAATTATGAGTAGAGTTCACCATTAATTTTGGCTGTTCTCACAGGTTGTCTCAGCTATGATTCTTTAATTCATTTTGAGCAGACCCTCAAGAAGGCCTCTGCTGGCCTTTCCGAGCTAAAAACCGTAACGTCCTGCGGATAAATGGTA
The DNA here is from genome assembly GCA_964618015.1 of uncultured Spirochaetaceae bacterium. Lineage (GTDB taxonomy): Bacteria > Spirochaetota > Spirochaetia > SZUA-6 > Bin103 > CATQHW01. The sequence continues at coordinate 6,580 of CAZTZA010000032.1, forward strand.
CGCCGACAACGTAGTAGATCAGTACGGTTGTCGCTATAACGGCTATCACGACAACAATTAGCAAGGTGATGTGACCGACGGTGGTTGATACCCGGGCCACAGGCATTAATAAACTTGAAGCGGACCAGAGAATAATCACGGCCGGCACTGTTCCGGCAGCAATCTTTTTGGCACCAATTGCTATAGTTTTTGAGGAAACTTGGCGCGATGGTATTGCAAGAATTATCACTCCTACCGTAAATGCTACCGAATTTGCCAGTGCGAGCCCTACTACCCCAAATGACATCTGTGTCCACCAGATTGACAAAGTAATATCGATAATTCCGACAGCGATTGAAGCGCCTAAGGCACGGCCCGGATAATCCAAGGCATAACAGAGCCGTTGCAAGTATGTAAACAGTCCGACACTTGGAAGGCCGAGTGCGAATCCACGCAAAACAGAGGCGGTCAACTTGGTCGCGTGTTGATCAAAGCGGCCATGTTCGAGAAGAGCCTTGATAATATCTTCTGCAAGAAAAATATAGATTAGGGCTGACGGAACCAAGAGAGCAACGACGGTTACCATTCCATCAGCAACATAACTCCGCATCTCTTCAACTCGACCGTCTGCCGCTAAAGAGGCCATCTTTGGAAACGCCGCTGTGACTATAGACACGGACAACACTCCCAACGGCAATTGAAAAAACACCACAGCGTAGCCAATAGCGCTAGTGCTTCTGTTACCAAGACTACTTGCAATTAGCATTGCGACCTGCTGCACTACTGCAAAAACCAAGGCAGACAGTACGGCAGGACCCCAACCACGAAGAATCCGTCGCAGCCGGTGGTCAAATCGAAAATATGGCACGAGGCTGAAACCATTTTTCAAAAAGGACGGAACCTGCACTAATAGCTGTAACACACCACCAATACCAACTCCAATTGCGGTAGCGTATATTCCAATCGAAGGCGATAAGATGAGAATGGAAGCAATCACCCCAACCGAAAAAAGCAACGGAGCAACCGCTGGGACAACGAATATGCCACGTACGTGTAAAGCTCCCATTAACACAGCACCGGCGCCCGCAAGAACTGCATACGGGATCATCACCCGGAACAAACTGAGGGTACTCTGTATCTTGACTGGGTCCTGAAATCTGAAAAGAAATCCTGTAACTGGCCCTGAAGCAATAACCAATATGATAATTATAGGAACCGTTACCGCTACCTGTAGCGCGAGTGCCGACCTGACTAACGCAGATTGTTCCTGAGGTGAACTTTCACGCGACAACGCTGGAACTATCGATGCTGAGAATGCACCTTCAGCCAGAAGACGTCTAAGGTTATTAGGGACTTGAAATACAGCATGAAATACATCAGCCTGGCCTCCCGCACCGAACACCGCAGCAACAACGGCTAAACGAACGAATCCCATAAGACGGCTTATGGCCGTAAAAACCATTAGTACTACTGCTGTCCTATCCCCATTGCCTTGAGTTTCATCAGGATTAGAAATAATTATTTCCCTAAGCCTGTGTGTTTGGAATTTTCTGACTTGAAAAGATATTCTTCCAGAAAATTGTTCTTCAATGCCAAGAAATCTCCCGAGGAAATTGACGTTCGTATAGCATTCATTAGATCGGACAAAAAAGCTAAATTGTGATAAGTAGTCAGAATAGGAGCCATGATTTCTTTCGACTTGAATAAATGTCTAAGGTAAGCGCGACTGTGAGAATCGCACACTAAACAGCCGCACTTACTGTCGATAGGCTCTTCCCTATCTGCAGAAACCCCTGAACGGAGCGAAAGTGGACCGGAATGAGTAAGCGCTTGGGCATTACGAGCAATCCTCGTTGGATATACGGAGTCGAAAAGGTCAATCCCATGCTCTACCCCACATAGTATTAAGTCCGGACTACCTACGCCCATTAAATAATGCGGCCGTGAGGAATCGAGCAAGGTCCCTGTTTCGCCAATCGTAGTTTCGAATTGAGACCGTGACTCACCCAAGGAAAGACCGCCGATCGCAGTTCCTGGAAGCTCCAGTTCTTCAATTTGAGAAATGGATTGAGCTCGAATTCTAGAAAAATGACCACCCTGCACAATACCCCAAAGTTGTTGGGATCCTTCTTCACGATTACGCCAATGCGCAGCCGCGCGAACTGCCCAACGAGTCGTAATATCAGAAGCTCTTTCAGCCTCTTTTATTCCTACATCAGGTGCTGCGCAAACGTCTAAAGGCATAACAATATCGCTACCAAGACCGATCTGTAGCTCAACTACCGACTCAGGTGTAAGCCGATGTCTCGATCCGTCAAGATGTGAACGAAATGTTACTCCCTCATCGTCAACTTCGCGAAGAGGTGCTAGTGAAAAGATCTGAAATCCACCAGAATCAGTAAGCAAATTCCCGTCCCATCCCATAAAACGATGGAGGCCTCCGGAACGATTGATCTTTTTGATTCCTGGTCTCAAGAATAGGTGATACGCGTTAGCTAAAATTAAGCCAAACCCCAATGATCGTAGATCACGAGGCCAAACTGCTTTAACCGTCGCGTTAGTCCCAACCGGCATAAATGCGGGAGTACTGATTTCTCCATGCGGAAGGGATAATGTTGCTGTACGAGCTCTGGTATCGCGATCTAAATACTTAATCCTAAAGCTCATGTTCG
>CAZTZA010000032.1:9240-20949 GCA_964618015.1 uncultured Spirochaetaceae bacterium
CTGATCAGAAGCAGTAATCCTATAAGTAAAAATACGATAGGAGCCGCCGAAGCACCAAATAATGGAGGGATTACATCATTTTTCGAAAGAATATGAAAAACCATTCGAACAACAAAAAAACTAACCGTAGAACCGAGTGCAATCAGCATGCTACCAAGTAATACGTTCCGTCTCACTAGACCACCAGCGGCTATTGCTAAGAGCGATATTACAATAGGAGTCACCGTAAAGGCAGCTTTGCCATAGATGTCTGTTTGAACAGCACGGTAAGGGAGGCCTGACTTGCGTAGAGTTTTTACCCATTCAAACCCTTCTCTCAAACTCATATTTTCAACGTTTCGAGATCCTCTTCGGAAGGTTTCTGGATCGTTATTTCCAGGCAGTCCAAGCTGCAAAATATTCTCTTGCGACATATCGTTAGTTATAGGGTTCCAACGATAGCGACGTACCCCTGAAAGCACCCATTGATCTTCAATCCATACAGCCTGTTCCGCGTCTATCCTGCTCATGAATCTGCCATCTTCAGTTCGGTCCATGATCATTAGTCCGGTTTACGTTCTTTCACGGTCGTTGTAATACTCCGCGTGAATCACCTGGTTACCATCCGTTCCTATAACAGTCACATCAGCATTACTAAGAGAAATCCTCTGTTTTACTGCTGATTGGAAAAGTTCTGTCTTCTCTCGTAATGCACGTGAACCTACTTCCTCATCAAATATTAAGAGTAATGGGCACGCAAAGAATCCGATAACAAGGAGAGGGCTTGCAAATCGACGTAGACTCATCCCTGATCCAAGTACCGCAATAAGTTCGTTTCTTGTATATAGTTTTCCTAGCGTGTAAGTGGTCGCGAACAATAGCGCGATAGGCAAAGAAAAACGGATAGTGGTCGGCACGTATAACCACGCAATTTGGGCAATTTGATCAATCCCAACATTATGTATTGCAAATCTCCAGAAATGTGGGAAAAGATCAACTAATTGAAGAATCAATGAAAAAAAAGCTATCGATAAAATTAACACAGGGAAAAAAACCCCGAGCAACATGCGATGCAGGGAACTCATCGTTTGCGAATCACAATGCCCAGAACTCCAGCAGCAATCAAAACCATCACGTTCGGCAGCCAGATTGGAAATGCCGGGTTAATGCCTGCCCGCAGAGCACCCGTTTGTCCCAAGAATAGAAATGTCCAGTAGAGAAAACAGATAGAGACTCCAACTAAGAGTCCAAAACTTCGGCCAGAACGTCGCGCAAGAAGTCCGCTGGGAAATGCTAGTGCAACAAATGCTAAACACGACAATGGGATGGCAAACTTTTTATGGAATTCAAGCTCGTATGCATATAAATCTCGCAAAGATCCAATTCTCCGCGAACTTTGCTCAACTTGGGCGGAAATCTCCCCAATTCGTTTGCGCACATCTGCAAGCCGGTGGGAATTTGCACCCACTATTTGTTCTGCTTCAGCAATCTCCAATAGAAGCTTAAATCGATCGAGATACTGTCTTTTGATCCGGCGTTGCTTGTCGGCAGCAAGGCTCGCCCGCATTTCCTGAATCTTATGCCAGACATCTATCGAGCTCATTTCTCGTGGTCCAACGGCAACCAATGTGTCGGAAATATCTCGTAGCATAATATTGTAGTACATAGAATCTGCTTGTAAGTACTCGTAAGTGTCAGGAGAACCGTCAGCAGCTATATGTGCAAAAACGTCGCGAAGGTATAGAGAAATTACTCCTTCGTTTATGTCAATTTCATTTAATGTTGCACTCATAGCAGTGATTATTCTCGATTGTCCTCCCTTAGTTCGGTCCATTATCAGAGGTGCATGAACGGTATTTCCCTCGACGGAGCCAGTGACTAATGCCGTCCCGGGAAAACGTTTTACCGTAAAGGGCTCAAGTTCCACTGCTGGATTGGAATAAATGATGCGTCTATACACTTTATTGAACTCAAGCGTGCTGATCGGAAGCAATAGGTCGTTCGCAGTAAAAGAAACAACCGAAAGAATGATTCCACCTACCGCAAGAGGTGAAAATATTTTCCACAAGGAAATTCCTGTGGCCCTTACTGCCATGACCTCATTGTCTGCCGAAAGACGACTAATCGCCATAACTGCCCCTAACAACGTCGCAAATGGCACGGAATAGAAAACGATTAACGGAAACGAGAACAATACCAACCGAGCAACTTGGTAGACTGGGACCTGTTTCGAAAATATATCCTCGGCTGTCACTAGAAGTACATTTGCAAGAAAGAGTGCAAAGAAGAAACAAAAGGCAACTATAAACGCAAAAAGAAACTCCCGCGCTAAGTAGCGCGAGACTATCCCTTTCATTTGTATTCCTTGACTCCGCCTCTTAGAAGGAAACAGAACGACTGGCACTTTCCAGAGAATCTGCCAAAATCTCCACGCCGCCTCCTAATGTCCCAAAGTAGGTAAACGATTCGGCATGTGCCAAAGAAGTAATCTCCGTAGACGTTAGGCCATGATCAAGATTTATTGCGGTCCATTCGTCATCTCCTATGGAATAGCTATAGGCACCTGCGCCAAAAGTCCCAACGACTACACCACCCGGGATTGAGATGGCAGAAAGAACGTAATCATCAGCTAAATCACCAGAGTCAGTAGAGTATCTGATGACCGAGTTCGTCCTTGGATTCCATCGAAACAGACCCGTTCCATAGGTGCCGATCCATACAGTACCCGTCTCATCAACAGTCAAAGCTCGAATATTTATGACTCCAGCAGTCCATGGTGCCCAAGGCCTATAAACTCTGCCACTATCAATATTCATTACGCTGAGTCCCCTATCTTCTGTTCCTATATATAGCTGTCCATTATTAGACGCCAGTGAGGTGACACGACGACCAGGAATTTCTCCGTCCTGTACCCTTTTCCAATCCCCATCCGGATCATTCGCAATCCAAAGTCCTCGCGAATCCCCGATAGCTCCGATCGCACTTACTGCGATTCCATCTTCAAGATTAGCAAGTGCGACGATGCTTAACGGAGGCGGTGCGCCTCGTTGCGCTCCAGGTGCACCAAATTTTTCAATACGCCAAATCCGGCTGGTTGCTTTTGAGTAAACTGACAAACCCTCGAAGGTACCAAACCAAACCCATCTGCCGTCCGTCGCGAGTGATCGGATAGTCTCAGCAAGCACCCAATTAGATGTAGCTGGAGTGAATTGACTAGTAAGCCCCGTGCTCTGTGAATAACGAGCTGCTCCACCGTTAAACGTTCCGATCCATATATCGTCGCCATCAACTGAAATCACTGAAATATTTGCATCAGATAACCCTAAGTCGTTCGGTGAAATTTTCCTCCAAAGAACATTTTTTACCAGTCGATCATACTTGCGACCTTCATTTTCCTGTAGTCCCGTTGGATTACCAATCTGTTTTGCAAGATATATCGCAGAGGCTCTATCGTTAAGCTCATAGAGAGCCAGTTCAGCCGCGTGTAAACGCACCTGATCAATTCTTGTTTTTTTGACTTCAGAAGGTGGTGAACGCAAGGCTTGCTGAAGTTGTGTGAACGCCTCAGATAGCAATCCCTCTCGACGAAATAATTCTGCTGCTACAAATGTAATTTCGAAGTTAATCGCTTCGGATATATTAGGATGCACACGTGCTGAATCAACAAAAAACCGCGCCCGATATGGTTCAGACGCAAGTGCTCCTCTGGCTGCAATAAGCAGAGCTTCAGGCAACTCCATACTGTCCGGGCTATGAATCCGCATGGACCGGACAACCTCAAGGACTTTTCCGTAGTCACGTTGTTCAAAGGCATCTTTGACGTGAGAAAGTGCAGCAGCTGGGTCAAGGGTTTCCCCGGATGCTGTACAGGTAACAATAAGAGCAACCATGACGAACTGAGCCCGTAAGGCCATCGTCGACGGCAGTAGCTTCAGACTATTGCACCGTTTTCGCTCGGATCCCTGAGCCATCACCACCATACGCTACCAGTGCAAAGGCATCGGTGTCCGCAACTATGCTGGATAGTCGCTCAAGATCATCGCCATTAATGTCAATGAGGCAATCATCCATCTCCTCGAAAGTAAGGACACGGCCGAACGTCTGTTTTTGATAAACCAAGCGACGCATCCGGGAATCCATGTCCTCCCTAGCGAATATTAGTCCCCCTCGAAGATGGCTGACTGCTTCATCTATTTCTTTTCGTGATGGTGATTGATTTCTTAACGATTGCAGTTCGGCGAACAAGGCGTTAAGAAGCTTTTCCCTATCCTCAGGCATATAGTTTGCGAACACGGACCATAGCCAATTATCACTAAGGTGCATGCGAAATGATCCAATCGAGTAGCATAGTCCGCGTTCCTCTCTCAAGCATTGAAACAAGCGAGAGCTCATCGATTCCCCTACAATGGTGCTAAGTAAACTGAGTGCGTAAAAATTTCGAGTCGTATGAGCAAGTGGCATTACCCTGCCGCCGTATAGGTAAACCTGTTGGCAAGGGTGAGGGACCTGCCAGATGCCATCATGACCTACCGGTTCAATCCTTAGATCCGTTGTAGAAGGTTCTCCACTAACCCACTGATCAGCGCTACGCTGAAGAGCTTTATCAATTACTGCGGCTACTTTCTCTATATTCATGTTTCCAGCAGCAGATACGGTTAAGCAGGAAGGATTCAAACGCCTTCTATAAAAATGTTCGAGAGAGTCATGATCGATACGTTCAACCTGATGAGGTCTTCCAGCAATACTACGTGAGAGAGGATGCTTGCCCCATAACCGTTCCAAGAAAACTTGAAATGCACATTCGTCTGGGGAGTCATCTGACGCAAATATTTCATTTAAGACAACTTGTCGTTCTTTCTCAAGATCTTCTGAGTCAAACATGGCAGCAGTAGATAAATCTGCTAGTACTTCTGCTGCAACTGGAGCCGCATCCCCTGGAACATTACAGTAAAAACACGTCATCTCACGATCAGTGAACGCATTTATTGCACCGCCGACGCTGTCAATGTCGCGAGCGATCTGAGCAGCTGAACGAGTTTCAGTGCCCTTGAAGACCATATGTTCTAAAAAGTGGCTGCAACCATACTCGACGGGACTCTCGTCCCGTGAGCCATGGTTATACCAAAACCCAAGCGCGGCGGTACGAGTATTCTCTACAGACTCTGCAACAAGGGTTGCGCCGAGTCGAAGATTAATCTGCTGGATCAATCCGAGCGTTGCCCATCATGCCTGGATCCACCACCCCCGGAACGTCGTGGACCACGTCCGCCAGATGTTGTCCTAGGTCGCTGGGGTCGATTATCACGACCGTCACGACGCCCCGGACCAAAACGATCTCTCCGACCAGAGCTCGGCCTTCGTTCACCGCCAACACGATCACGTATAGGGTCACCAATAGGTCGTGAACCGGGAGCCGCAGATTGCGCCTCTACTTCAGGTCCTACCGCATCGAGTGTTGCTAGATTAAGGCGGCCCATTCGATCGATTTCAATCAACCTAACCTGTACTTCATCGCCTACGTTAACTACATCTTCAACCTGATTAACGTGATCCGCGGTTAAGCGAGATATGTGACAGAGTCCCTCTTTGCCAGGAAGTATCTCCATAAAGGCACCAAAGTCCATTACGCGGGTAACTCTAGCAGTGTAGGTCTTGCCGACCTCTGGTTCTTCTACGGCCTGCTCAACCAGTCGCTGGGCACGCTCAGCACCATCCTTACGTCGACAATAGATGGTAACCACACCATCATCTTCGATATTGACGTCAGCTCCAGTGCTTTCAGTGATCGAACGTATATTTGATCCTCCAGAACCAATGACTGCACCGATCTTGTCGACTTCGACGCGCATGCTGATGATCTTAGGTGCAAAGTCCGACACTGTCTCACGGGGCTGGTCAATAGCCTGACTCATTGTCTGCAAGATGTGCAGACGTCCGGCACGAGCCTTATCAAGCGCTTCACGTAAGAGGTCTGAGGATACACCCGCAATCTTGATATCCATCTGAAAAGCGGTAATACCACGCTCAGTACCAGCTACTTTGAAATCCATATCACCGAGATGATCTTCTTCTCCGAGAATATCAGATAGCACTACAAAACGGTCACCATCTGAAATGAGCCCCATAGCAATTCCAGCAACCGAACGCCGTATTGGGACACCTGCGTTCAGCAAGCTAAGCGTGCCACCGCATACAGAAGCCATAGACGATGATCCATTGCTCTCCAGAACTTCGGAAACTATACGGACCGTATACGGAAAATCTTCCTTGCTAGGAATAATCTTCTCGAGAGCCCTTTCCGCTAGATGACCGTGTCCTACTTCACGCCTTCCGGTCCCAAGCCGACCAGTTTCTCCAACTGAAAATGGAGGAAAGTTGTAGTGCAACATAAAGTGTTTTTTTTGGTCCACGTCAGTCTCAAGTGCATCCAGAACGCGCAATTCGTCATTAGCCGTACCAAGCGTGGTAACTGCAAGGGCTTGAGTTTCTCCTCGCGTAAATAGCGCTGCGCCATGAGCGCGCGGTAGAACGTCAATTTCGCAGGAAATATCGCGAATATCATCTGGCGATCGGCCATCGGTCCGCACACGATTATCAAGAATCGAAGTGCGTACAACGTCAGTCTCGACCTTCTCCAGGAGAGTCTTAACTTTCTCAATATCATCATCAGCAATCTTTTCACTGAACTGAGCAAGAGCATCCTGTTTAACTTGCTTTATTGCTGCGTAGCGAGCCTCCTTGCCCTTTACAAAACAGGCCTCTTGCATCTTTGGACGGGCCCAATCACTTATCTCCTCTTCTGCATCCGGAGCCGTTGTTTCCGGTAGCGGAAGCTTTTGGCAATCAACTAACTTGGCGAGCTCCAACTGAGCATCACAAATCTGTGAAATTACCTCATGAGCACGTTCGATGCAAGAGATCATTGTCTCCTCATCTACCTCGTCAGCACCACCTTCTACCATAGTGATGCCATCCACAGTTCCAGCAACTACAATTTCCAGCTGACTATCGTTACTTTGGTCGTAAGTTGGATTAACGACTACCTCATCATTAATCACCGCCACCCGAACTCCAGCCACTGGACCATTGAATGGTATGTCTGAAATTGTTACTGCAGCAGAAGCTGCTACAATAGCCAACACGTCTGGGGGATTAACTTGATCTGCCGAGACAACAGTCGGAACTACCTGAATATCCCGGCTGAACGATTTATCGAAGAGCGGCCGCATCGGCCTGTCGATCAACCGAGATACTATGATCTCACGATCTCTGGGACGTCCTTCACGACGGAACACAGAACCAGGAATCTTTCCAGATGCGTAAGCCTTTTCATTGTACTCTACTTGCAGAGGAACATAATCCAGTCCCTCAATCTCTTTAGCGGAGCAGCAAACTGTCGCCAGAACTGCAGACCCTGCATACTGCGCGTAAACCGCACCGTTAGCTTGCTTGGCTAAACGTCCGGTTTCCAATGTCAGCGTTTCTTCGCCGATCTTTACTTCTATACTATATGCCATGTTACTTCCTTGCATCGCTTTTCTCCGACGACGCTATGCCACGAGTAGCTACTTTCTTAGATTCAACTCTTCAAGCAATCTTCTGTAGGTCGCTACATCTTTGCGGCTGAGATAACCCATTAACCGTCGCCTCTGCCCGACCATTCGGTGTAGGCCATGTCGCGAAGCGTGGTCTTTAGGGTGTGTTTTGAAATGTTCCGTCAGCTCGGTAATCCGGCGGGTAAGTAGCGCCACCTGCACTGCTGAAGTACCAGTATCAGCATCACTATCACCAAATTCTTGTACGACTTCGGACTTTTCCGTCTTAGACAGTCCCATCTTGCCATTTACCTCTATGTGTCATTTCTTTCAAAACGGATTCCGATCCAATCGTTGTCGAATGAACTACTTTGAGAACTGCTCACCTTAACCTGCTCGTTCTCGATAGTAATTTGTGCCTCATATTTCGCACCTGAACCAACAATATTTCCTGAATACTGGCCCGACCGAGGCACTACTTGTGTTAACTCAGAAGCTAAAAATACTAAACTGTCGCCTGTACGACAGGGCTTCACATCTGCCACATCCAGTTCATAATCACGTCCAAGTCGGGACCTTACGGAAGTAAAGTCTCCATCTTGAATGGCCTGTCGTATGCCGCTACTACTCACTTTTTCTCCAGAGCCCACTTCCTGAGAAACCATTCCCAAACACGCATTTGCCTTCTCACAGCGGACGAGTTCGACTATGTCTGTGTCAATTCCATGCCGCCCTAACAGCGAACGAAGCGCATCGGAATCAGTGTCTCTGTTACGACCACACCGAAAGTCCTTCCCGACCACGACACCACATACGGCGACACGCTCGAGAATTTGGCTGACGAACGTTTCCCCCCTAATCTGACTGAACTGCTTGGAAAAGTCAATGACGATCAGATTTTCGATTCCTAATTGACGGAGGCTATGTTCCTTCTGCCGTTGCGATAGTATTTGACGGTCAGTTGTTCCTAGTAGAACCGATTTCGGTAAAGATGAGAAACTTAGAACCGCAGAAGCTCCAACCCCATGCCGTACAACTCGGTCAATTAATTGTTGATGGCCTCGGTGTAGTCCGTCAAAGACACCGATAGTAAGAATAATATCTTGTTTTATCGGCTGTTTCCTTAAGTCATCCCAATCGAACACAGTCATAGAGATTGCGCCCTGTCTGGTGGACTAAGAACACAGCGATAGCGAAAGCTAGGTTTTGACAAATTTGTCCAATCCCTCGGCTCTACAATGGCTAATAGCTCTATACCGTAAAATAACGCGCAGGGATGCAGTCCGGATGGCTCACTTATTAAGAAATGCGAATCAATTGGTTTACCATAGCGAATACTCTGAGCCCCTTCTGAAGTTACAAAATGAATCTCGACCCCATCGACACGACATAAAAACTGTTCCGGTCTAACAAGGTTTGAAGCGTTCGCCGCATTGATCGAAACTGCCTCTTTGACGGTAAAATCACCGATTGCCTCTCGGCGCAGGTCAATCAAATGAGCGCAACTCCCTGCAGCAACCGCAAGGTCTCTGGCTAATGAACGGACGTAGGTCCCCTTACTACAAACTACGTCAATCGTCAGCAAAGGAAGATTAATATCAACAAGTTGTAGGCTATCGATACGTACCTCACGCGCAATAGGCAAGACTGTTTCACCACGACGTGCACGTTGCGACGCTCTCTCACCGTCTATATGAACTGCGCTGTACGCTGGTGGAACCTGTTGGATATTCCCGATGAATTTTGGAATTGCTTCTATAATTGCCTGTACTTGGGGTAGAGGCCGGCGCAATTCAACTTGTCCTGATGGATCAAGCGTTGTGGTCTGCTCTCCGAAGCGAATAACTGCACGGTAACGCTTAGGAAGATCCGTAATTAACCAGCTTATTCGAGTTAGTCTCCCGGACAACGCAATTAATAATCCAGATGCAAAACGATCTATCGTCCCAGTATGGCCAATCCTTTTTGTGCCCAATGTTTGCTTTAGATGACCAAGGGCAGAAAACGACGTCACTCCTGCTGGCTTATTTAGGAGCACCATGCCGTCGTCGTGCTCCACTGGATTACTTTCGTATTTGATTTGAGAATGTCACAGTACGATCTGACTATTCTATGTGAGTTCGCGAATCTTCTGAACCACGCGAAAACCATCTGCAACTGACGAGTCAGCACGGAATGTAAGCCTAGGAGTCTCTTTTAACCGAATACGACGTGCCAGCTCGCCCTGCAAATAACCAGCAGCATGATTAAGAGCATCAGTGGCATGTCTAAGCCAATGCTGTTCGTCATGGTGGGACACGAACACAGTCGCGAATTTTAGGTCTCGAGAAATCTTAACACGAGTTACATTAATCAGTGGATCTATGCGGGGGTCGCCAATCTTTCCACTAACAATCATCTCGCCTAAAACCTCACGAAGAAGTCGTCCAACCCTGTCCCCTCTGTGGTTCGCCATCTAACAAGTTGTCCTCTATTTGCCGATTAGCTGTACTATTCGCCTAATTTTTTCGCGACTTCTCTAACCTCAAAAGCTTCGATGGTGTCTCCTTGCTTGAGGTCGTTGAAGTTTTCCACGCGAATACCGCATTCGAATCCATTAGCTACTTCGTTAACATCTTCCTTAAATCGTCTCAAAGTCATAATTTCACCCTCGTACACCTGTGCACCCTCACGAATAATATGAACAGTTGCGCTACGACGAATTTGACCAGAAATAACATGGCACCCAGCTATCGTGCCGATCCTTGAAATTTTGAATAACTCTCGCACTTCAGCTATACCCACAGACTCTGTAAGTATTTCGGGTGATAGCATCCCCTCCATAGCCTCCCGAATTTCTTCGACAGCCTCATAGATAAGATCATACTTTCTAACTTCAATTTTCTCTTGGTCCGCCAATGTCTGAGCTTTAGGGGTTGGCCGGATATGGAACCCGACGATAATGGCATTAGAAGCTGCAGCGAGCATGACGTCATTTTCGTTGATTGCACCAGCCGAAGAATGAATGACATTAAGCTTAATCTCCTCGGTTGATAAACGCTCCAAAGCTGAAACAAGGGCTTCTACGGAGCCGTGAACGTCTCCTTTTGCTACGACTTTGAGCTCCTGAACCTCTCCTTTCTGAATTGTTTCGTAGAGATTATCGAGGGTAACTGGCTTTGCCAGTCCAGCTTCTTCGAGCTTATGGAGCTCCTGTCTTTTGGCACCAAGGGCACGAGCAGTACGTTCGTCCTCGGTGACATGAAAAGGATCTCCAGCAGCAGGCAGTCCGGAAAATCCCAGAATTTCCACTGGCGTTGACGGTGTTGCAGATTCTAGGGCATCGCCGTAGTCATCAAACATCGCCCTAACCTTGCCAGAGTAAACGCCAGCGATAAACGGATCTCCTAACCGTAAAGTGCCTCGCTTAATTAATACTGTACCTACCGTACCTCGTCCTAGGTCTACTTTAGATTCGACAATTCTCCCCTCGGCCCGGACTTCATACGGAGAACGCAACTCTAGTAAATCAGCCTGCAGTAATATCCCTTCTAGTAATTCCTTGAGACCAGTGTTCTCTGTTGCGGATACGTGGCGAAAAAGAGTTTCCCCACCCCATTCTTCCGGTATTAGCTCATGTTCCGAGAGTTGTTGTTTAACCCTGTCTGGATTTGCATCTTCTAAGTCACACTTGTTAATAGCAACAATAATCGGCACCTCTGCCTCGCGTGCGTGTGAAATTGCCTCAAGCGTCTGAGGCATTACTCCATCATCAGCTGCGACGACTAGCACCACGATATCTGTCACTTGAGCGCCACGTGCACGCATATTTGTGAATGCTTCATGGCCAGGCGTATCTAAAAATACGATACGTCCTAACTCTGTAGAGACTGCATAAGCACCGATATGTTGCGTGATACTACCGTGCTCTTGTTCTGCCACATTAGTTTGACGAATTGCATCCATCACGCTCGTCTTTCCATGGTCAACATGGCCCATAATGGTTACGATTGGCGGCCTATTCTGGTCATCGGAGGCATCAGCGACCTCTGCTTCTATTACCGTCTCTTGATAAAGCGATACAACATTAACCTTGCATTCATATTGCTCAGCAATTACAGATGCAGTATCTGAATCGATCTGCTGATTGATCGTGACCATGCTCCCCATCTCCATAAGTTTGGAGATAAGGCTCGTCGCTTTCAAATTCATTTTT
>CAZTZA010000033.1:0-13523 GCA_964618015.1 uncultured Spirochaetaceae bacterium
CGTTTGGTGAGACCGCCCGAAGTGATCGAGGATCACATATAAGCCAAGCACCCTGTTGTTTGCAACCCGCTCCACAACCGCATCAGCCGTCGCATATACGGGACTGCCTGCAGGTGCAGCGATGTCGATCCCACGGTGCACGCTCGGTACTCCAGTGAATGGGTCAGCCCGTGGCCCGAATCTAGAACTGATCCAGCCACCGGTCACCGGCCGGCGAAATGCCAACCCCATCATCAAGCTTCGTTCCCAGCCCGAGTGCTGTGCTCCTGGGAAAAACAGTTGGCCGCTAATTGATCCCTTATGCGTGCCCGAGTTGGCAGATAGAACGTCACTTCCAGAAAGCGCGTATTCCTCCGCCAGGCGGTCCAGGTGATCGTGGTCCTCTACTTTAAGAAACAGCCCATCCTGATTAGGAATTAAAAGCGGTTCTCCGATTCCGACAATGTGTACACCGGAGCCGTAGTCACGATTCATACTAGCGACCGTATCCAGACTTAATCCAAACCGCCTTGCTACAGTCGACAAATTATCTCCCGGTTGAACTGTATAACGCATAGTTGCGATTGGTAGCGGCCAGGCGGCAGAAGCTGCCCCCCCGGTTGGTAAAACTCCGCGAACCTCTACCTGAGATTCGTGTAGTACATCAAACCAATGCTGGGGAAGATGGAGATAATCTCTCTGAAGTGCAGCTACTTTCGTCAAATGCAGACCACCCGACTGCGCAGCCAACAATGCCAAGAAAATGGCAAAAGCTACTATCAGATGGATAAGATACCTTCGCAGCTCCAAGTAAAGCCGTAAAACTAGTGTATATAGCGACTCGGGTCAAGATGCTTTCCTGACTTAAAGATGGAGAAGTGCAAATGGCTGCCGGTACTGTAACCCGTTGATCCCATGGTGCCGATCGTGTATCCCTGGTCAACGAACATACCTGAGCTAACGTGAGATCGCGAAAGATGGGCATATAGAGTCTGGTATCCATCCGCATGAATCAAGATCACGTAACGACCGTAACTTCCGTTAACAGCGACACGACCAACCCGGCCTCTCATAGAAGCTATGATCGGCGTGCCTATTGGCGCAGCAATATCGATCCCGTTATGAAAACGTCGGATACCGGTAAAGGGATCGGATCGGTACCCGTAAGATGATGTTATGCGGCCCTGCGTAGGTTTGATAAATAGTCGGCCGAGAACTGCGTTTCGCACGTTCTCAGACAGAGATGCACCTGGTAAGAACATCTTCTGGCCGACCATAATGGTTGAGGACTGTAGGTCATTCCAGTCTAGAATATCGGTCATCCTAATTGAATGTTGCGCAGCAATTCCGCTCAACGTATCACCAGATTCCACTGAATAGGCCAGTCCGGAGATAGTTGGTATCGATAATTTCATTCCAGCACGGAGGTCGCTGACGTGTCGGATATCGTTAAAACTGATCAACGTGTCGAGATTTACGTCAAAATTGTGTGCTATTTCTGAAATTGTATCATCAGCCTGGACCTGGTACGAACGTACTACTAACGAAGGCATATTTCCCGCCAAATGCGAACCCTCCCGCATAGGACCTGTAGCAACCAGATCGCGATATAGCAGGGTCTTGACTTCGCCCGATCGAGCAATCTCCAGTGGCTCCTGGGACGACGACGAGGCGATCACCAAGCTTGTAGGGATCAGAGCAGCAACTGCTCCTATGGCAAGTACTACGGTCGGTCGCAACCTCCCGCACAGGCTGCACATCCGATGCCACTAAGCTGATAGCTGAACCTTGGTATTATGGTAAAAGGATATTAATCCTTGCATGCGGGAGAACGCTACGGAATGGTCTGCGTCGCCATCTGAGCTTGTGTCAATCTTCAAACCTGATCGTACGAAAGGACGAATAGTTCCTGAAACACTCTTCTTACGAAGACGGCGTAAAGTTGTTATATGAGCATGCCCTCGTGAAATTACCCGCTGATTGTGAAGTTCATTAACCATCGTCATTTGTATCGACAGAACTACGTCCACCTATTACTGTTATAGGGGATAAGGCTACCTCTTGTGTTGGAAGCACGTGAACGCTACCGCTTGTGGACAGTTATTGCTGCTCTGATCCTTGTAGCTGTGGTCATCGCATTTCGATTCACCTGGCTGATGATACTTCAGCCGGTGCCGGATACGAGCTCAGCGGTTGAAATTGTAGACGTAGAGCGCGGACCAATCTTGGACCGTAACGGACGGTTATTGGCAATCGCCACACTTGTGGATTCGGTGGCTGTTTGGACGCCAAACGTAAAGGATCCAGTTACTACGGCCAAAACCCTTTCTGAAGTCCTGGAAATAGATCGTACCAAACTGGAAGACCTCCTCCACAATGGCACTAACTTCGCTTTTATCAAGCGCAAGATCACACCAACTCAGTCAGCCCAACTGCGAACTCAGCTTGAAACAGGTAAGTTGAGCGGAATATCGCTAGTGCCAGAATATGCCCGGACTTATCCTGAACAAAAGCTCGCTAGTCATGTTCTGGGATTTGTCGGAGTTGATAACTTAGGCCTAGCTGGCATTGAGAATACTTTCAACCATGTACTGTCCCCAGCTGAGATCCATGCTGATCAGCAACTGGTCCGCGGTAGTCAGGTGGTACTAACTATTGATCTCAACGTGCAGTACGCAATGGAGCAGATCGCATTACGCGCCCGTACCGAGCACCGTGCTGATTGGGTATCAATTCTTGTCCTTGAGGCCAAGACTGGAGAGTTTTTGGCCTACGCTACCTCACCTCGTTATGACCCCAATTCTTTTGAAAAGGTGTTGCCTTCCACTCGTATTAACCGACCAGTCCAGACTGCCTACGAGCCTGGGTCTGTATTTAAAATTTTCTCGATTGCATCACTTCTCGAACAAGGAGCAGTACATATAGATGACACCTTCCTCTGTGAGGGCGCCTACACAGCTAGAACTCCAGGCGGGGCACTTATCCGCATCAACGATCTACGCGCCCACGGCACCATCTCGACCTCAGACATCATCAAGTATTCCTGCAACGCAGGCGCTGGGTTTGCATCAGATCAGATAGATGAAAAAAGTTTTTATGACTCTCTCAGTGCGTTCGGGTTCGGAATTCCGGTTGACTTGCCCTTCTCTGGCGAGACCTCCGGAATCTTTCATAACGTCGACCGTTGGTCGCTACGCACTAAACCGACCATTGCGATTGGTCAAGAAATAGCTGTCTCTGCAGTGCAGATTGTGCGTGCTGCCACAGCGATTGCTAATGACGGCATGATGATGCGACCGCAAATCGTCCGTAGAGTAGCTTCTGCTGACGGAACGATAATGAAAGAATTTCATCCTGAGCCATTGCGCCAGGTGATCAGACAAGAAGTCGCCAATACTGTACTGGAGATGATGGAGCACGCAACAGAAATAGGAGGAACGGCAGTCCTGGCTCGGGTAGACGGCCTTAGGATTTCTGGCAAAACAGGAACTGCTGAGATCCCTGATCCGAGCACCGGAACCTATTCGGAGGACGCGGTAATTTCCTCATTCCTAGCAATCGCTCCTACCGATAACCCGCAGATTATCTTCTACATCGCAATAAATAATCCACGTGGAGACACTCGTTATGGAGGCTTGATCGCTGCACCGCTATTTGCTGAAGCAGCGCATTTCTTGGTCCCCTACCTATCTCTACATGATGCCGATTCAGCCCGCATACAGCATGACGGAAAAATCTCTCTGCAATCTCCGCCGCCTGTTGCAGCAGAGACAACAATCGGTGATTACACCGGTCTGCCAAAACGTAGCCTTCTACCTCTGTTGGATGACACACGGTTACGCGTCCTCCTAATCGGCAATGGCTTCGTGGATTCGCAAACACCGCCTCCTGGCACGACAATAACCGATGGGATGTCAGTTCGGATCACCTTGCGTTAAGGCCGACTATTACTTAGTGGAAAATTCCTGATAACGCTACGTCAGATACCGCGCTTGACGTTGGTGAGCTTAGTGCGCAAACGAAGACGTGCCTTAGTGTGGAGCTGTGATACCCTCGACTCAGTCACATCTAGCACCTGGCCAATCTCCTTTAAAGTCAACTCCTCATAGTAATAAAGCACTAGGACTTGCTGCTCGTTCTCCGGCAGATCTCGGATCCCTTCTACAATGACACGCTTCATCTCCTCCAGCTCGGCGATAGTGGCAGGGCCCGTCTCAGTGGGCGACTCAATACTATCAGCGATTGAGACTCGGTCATCGTCTTCAGCGCCATGCCACGCATCGTTGAGTGATACGATTGCGACACCAGCGATCTTCGTCAAAATCCTCTGGAACTCTTGAACAGTGACGCCCATTCCAGAAGCAACCTCTTGGTCGGTAGCGGCGCGTCCTAGGCTCGCCTCCAGACCGCGCACGGAATCCTCGACTTCTCGCGCCTTCTGCCTGACTGAACGTGGCACCCAATCGATCGCTCGCAATTCATCAAAGATAGCACCCCTAATGCGGGTGACCGCGTAAGTTTTAAACTTTACATGCTTAGTGGGGTCGAACTTACTTATTGCATCGAATAATCCGAACATACCGCATTGCACTAGGTCGTCAAAATCGACCGCACTAGGCATACCTATAGCTACTCGTCCCGCTACGTATTTCACCAGCGGTGCATACTGCTTTACGAAATACTCCCGGATCATTGGGTCTCGCTGCAAACGATAGCGCTCCCACAGCTCGCTCTCCGGTAGCTTCTGCCATCGTAGATTCGCCTTAGTCACGGCTATACCATCTTTCACAGGCATTACTTCGTCTCCCCATGATAGCTATCGGTTTGAGAAATCCGTTAGCCTGATACCAAAAATGCATGAACGCACTATTAAATATCATCGCCAATAAACACTCTGTATATTGACTGTAATAATATCTAATAACTGATTGGCAAATAGTAAGATATCCCATCAAATCATCAACACCGTTCAGGAATTTCCCTCAGCCAGCATTACCTGAAACAGCTCTGTTGATACTAGTGCAGGATCTGTCTTAGACCACAAAAGTGCCGCCGACTGCGCTAGTGCATGCGCAACGCCGCAACAAACTATTGGACGCGGCCCTTCCGTGCACGCCAAAAGTGGCGATTGATCTCTCAGATCGTTCATATCGATCCCCTCCCGAGTCGATAAACGCGTACGAGCTAGTAATATACTACGTTACAAAATGAATCGTGTCAGGTCCCGATCCTCAATAATTTCCGATAGCCGCTCGTCCACATATTCCGCAGTCACCGTAATCTTTTGACCTTTGGCGTCGGGAGCATGAAACGACACCTCCTCTAAAACACGTTCGAGGATAGTATGTAGCCGGCGTGCACCGATGTTTTCAGTACTCGCGTTTACCTCAGATGCTAAAGTTGAGATACGATCGATTGCGTCCGAGGTAAATTCAAGTTCAACGCCCTCAGTTCCCAACAGCTCTGTGTATTGCCTGATTAATGCATTTTCTGGCTGTGTGAGAATCTTTTGAAAATCGTCTCGGGAGAGCTGTTGTAACTCTACGCGAATAGGGAATCGACCTTGCAGCTCGGGTATTAGATCTGAGGGCTTTGACATGTGGAAAGCACCCGCAGCGATGAATAAAATATGATTGGTGTCAACGACGCCATGTCGAGTTGTTACCTTGCCACCTTCTACTATAGGCAATATGTCACGTTGCACCCCTTCTCGTGATACATCCACTCCACCTCGCCCTTCTCGCGAAGCAATCTTGTCCAACTCGTCGAGAAAAACAATCCCCATTTCCTGTACTCGGTCAATCGCCAACTCCGACACCCGATCCATGTCCACCAATCGATCGATCTCCTCATTCATCAACAACTGACGAGCGCGTTTGACGGAAGCCTTTTTTTTCTTAGTCGGCTTCCCCCCCAAGAGGTTCTGGAGATTGCTGAAATTGACGTCCATCTCTTCAAAACCCTGACCGGACAAGATGGAGACGTTCGGAGATGTTTGCGAGCTTACTGTCACCTCAACTGGCCGATCATCGAGCTCCCCAGTGCGCAGTTTCTCGCGAAGCTTATCGGCAGTACTACTTCCCTCTGCCATGGCTGCCGCGGCATCGCGTTGCACTCCCGTACTAGGTAGTAGTAGCTCTAATAGTTGTTCCTCTACGCGGCGTTCGGCCTCCTCTTGCACACCAGCTTGCATCTCCGACTTAACCATCGCTACAGCTACTGAGGTCAAATCACGAATCATCGACTCAACGTCTCTGCCCACGTAACCCACTTCGGTGTACTTCGTCGCTTCAACCTTTAGAAACGGAGCCCCGCACAGCTTGGCAAGGCGACGTGCTATTTCTGTTTTTCCAACGCCAGTCGGTCCTATCATGATGATGTTCTTAGGGGAAATTTCATCACGCAATTCAATCGGCAATTTGCGACGACGCATCCGATTGCGAAGTGCCACCGCGACCGCACGTTTTGCCTTATTTTGACCGATTATGTAGCGATCAAGCTGCTCGACGATCTGAGCAGGCGTCAGTTGATCTAGATCAACTTTCACCAACAACCTCCTCGATCACTATCTGATCGTTTGTAAAGACGCAGATATCCGCCGCGATCATCATGGCACGCTGCGCGATCTCGCGAGCAGAAAGATCAGAGGCATCTAAATATGCACGAGCTGCAGCAGCCGCGTACGCACCGCCCGATCCAATGCCAACCACCGGATGGTCAGGTTCTAGCACATCACCGTTGCCCGTGATCAGGAAGGTTGACCGAACATCACCTGCTAATAGGAGAGCCTCTAGCCGACGGAGCACACGATCTGAACGCCATTCCTTCGCAAGCTCCACTGATGACCGCATGAGGTCACCATTATACTCCTTCACTTTTGCCTCGAATCGCTCAAACAACGTAAATGCGTCAGCAGTTCCGCCAGCGAATCCAACTGCAATCTTACCACCCATTAGAGTGCGCACCTTGCGTGCGGTATTCTTGACCACGGTCGCCTCAAGCGAAACTTGGCCATCAGCTGCCATAGCTAGTGTTCCGTCACGGCGAACCGCGACTACAGTGGTAGCATGCTGCTGGTTCACGATAGAGATCCTCCTGATTGGTGACTCTTGGCATGAGGATGCGCTGAGGCATAGACATCACGGATCCGCTCCACGCTGGTATGAGTGTAAACCTGTGTCGTGGAAAGGCTTGCGTGGCCAAGCAGCTCTTGCACTACACGAATATCAGCGCCACCATTGAGCAGGTGGGTTGCATAACTATGTCTTAAAGTATGTGGAGTCACAGGTTTACCTACTATATGACGATAGCGTCCTACCGCTAAGCGCATGCCGCGATCACTCAAGGCTCTGCCCCGTTTACTAATGAAGACCGCAGGCTCAGATCTCGATGCAGGCTGAGCCGAAAATCGTCGGTCAAGATATTCCTCCAGCGCTCGCGAAGCAGAATCGGTTAAATAAACTACCCTCTGCTTACCGCCCTTGCCTGTGACTCGTGCTGTACGAGTACTAATATTAAGGTTACCGAGACAAAGTGTTGCAGCCTCTGCTACCCGACAACCGGTCGCATATAAGAACTCCAAAAGAGCCGTATCACGAGCAACTAATAGCCCGTCACCTGGCACATCAAGTAGAGTCTCGACTTCATTTTCGAACAAAAAAGTCGGCAACCGTAAATCCGAGCGCAGGCCCCGCAGACCCGCGGTTGGGTCCGGCATCTTAGCATCATATCGCCTCAGAAACCGATAAAACGTCCGGACCGCGCTCACTGCGCGATTCACCGATCGTGGCGATAGTCCGTCACGCACTAATGTTCCTATGTACCCCCGCACGTCTGTTAAATTGACGGCGCTTGGCTCATTAGTGCCGACCGTGAACAGAAACCGACTCACCTCGCGTCGATAAGCCCTAACAGTCGCAGGTGAACTATGACGCACCGCCTTCAAATAGGCGATAAAAGTTTCAACCACAGATACTGTCACAAGATAACTCCGGATGGGCAGGAAGATCCTCCCATAGAAAGACAATTTTTCTAAAAAAAGGGCTCGGGATTATGACCACGATAATATAGCAAGAACCGCTAACCATGGATGGCCGCGTATGTCATCCATTAGCGTCCGCTTCTATACAAAATGCAGCCACTACGGAGTTGAGTCAAGCATGAACGCTCCGGCTCTACTGCTACAGGGCACCACTTATTGCTGGTAAATGCACATAGCGCAGCTAATGGATTGTGTATATAGGGAGAAAACCCCATTAAGTCTACATCCCCTTTTTGACGTAACTTCTACTCCGTTCCATCCGTTAGTCCCGCTAATAAATCAGCTGGAAATGATTCCGATGTGCTCTATCTGTATTCAGTCTCTTGGATGATGTCGTCGATGAGCGTCCCGCAGATCTTTGTCATCCAGATGAGTGTATATCTGAGTAGTGGAAATGTCGGAGTGTCCGAGTAATTCCTGTACTGAGCGTAAGTCAGCTCCTCCTGATAATAAATGAGTAGCAAACGAATGCCGCAGTGTGTGCAGCTTACCAGCGATACCAGCAAGGGAGGCAGCATTCTGGAACCGCTTCCACATCCCTGCTCGTGTCAGGCGGCGCCCTGAACGCTAGCGAAACAGCGCCCCCTCACCTGTCGAAGATGACAACTCAGGCCGGCCGAACTGCAAGTAGCGCTCAACCCAGTCCAGAGCCGCACCCATGAGCGGAATCAATCGCTGCCGTCCGCCTTTACCAGTAACAGTAATGAAGCCTTCTTTTAGATGTAGAGAAGTTAGCTGTAAATCTACTGCCTCACTGACCCTCAGGCCGCATGAGTAGATCAGCTCGAACATTGAACGGTCACGAAGGCCGGCCGGCGACTTAGTGTCTACTGCAGCCAACAACCGGTCTACGTCAGCAGCGCTGTGGACTGCAGGCAGCCGCCGCTGTGGACGGGGCGGCTCGATCAGAGCTGCAGGGTTAGCGGTCACGCGCCCATCAGTCTGCAGGAATCGAAATAGCGCACGAAGCGCGCTTACCGACTTAGCAGTCGTACGTGAGTCAATCCCATCCCTTTGGCGCTCAACCAGGTAGTCAATAATATCTGCTGCCTGCGCATCCTCGGGAACATTGCCACGATCGGCACAGAATCGCTCGAAATTACGGCACTCTTGTTGATAAGTTGCTACGGTAGTCGTGGCAAGACCCAGCTCCGCAGTTAAATGGACACCAAATTCGATTTCGAGCTGGCTCAGGGGTCAGTCTGTCCAGTGCGCTGCCGTTCGCGTAGCACTGCTGGGACGTCGAGATCGTCATCGTCACGGCCACGCTTGAATCCGCTATCGCGTCGGCCAGTTCCCTGCAGGACACTCCATTCGTCAAAAGAAATTATTTCAGCCGCCGCTTCATCCTGCTTAGCCTCCGTAGGGACCGCTCGGTTGAAGCCAGTAGCGATCACTGTAACGCGAATTTCATCGTCAAGGTCAGCATTGGTAGCAGTACCAGCAATTACTAGCGCATCATCCGAGGCGGCGGTAATAATCTTTAACACGTCTTCATACTCGGTAAGACACAAGTCCTCACCCCCTGTCACATTGACAAGGATCCCCTGAGCTCCGTCGATACGAGCATCCTCCAGAAGCGGATTATTGATCGCGTTCGTCGCTGCATCTACCGCGCGGTTCTCGCCCGTACCAACGCCGACTCCCATGAGCGCGTCGCCTTTCTCTTTCATGACAGTACGAACATCAGCGAAATCTATATTAATGTCACCCGGCTCGGTAATCAGGTCGGAAATCCCTTGGACCCCTTGACGAAGCACATCATCAGCGAGAAAAAAAGCCTCTTTCAAGGAGGTCTTCTTCTCTACGATGCGCAACAATTGTTGGTTCGGAATAATGATAAGAGTGTCAACCTCTTTACGTAGTCGCTCAATTCCCTCCTCAGCCAACAGTAGCTTGCGCCTGCCCTCGAACTCGAACGGTCTAGTCACTACTCCGACGGTGAGGACATCCGCTTCGCGCGCTGTGCGTGCAATCACGGGAGCAGCACCGGTGCCAGTACCGCCGCCCATGCCAGCAGTGATGAATACCATATTGGCGTCGCAGAGAACCTCCTCTAGACGTTGCTGATCCTCTATCGCTGCCTTTTCTCCGACTTCCGGATCACCTCCAGCACCTAGGCCTGACGTAAGTCTCGACCCGATAGGAATTTTAATCTCGGAACGGCTAAGTTCAAGCGCCTGTAGGTCAGTATTGACTGCCAGAAAGCGCACGTTGCGCAATCCGGAGGCAATCATACGGTTGACTGCATTACTACCGCCGCCACCAACCCCGAGAACCTTGATCTCAGTGAGTGTTCTCGGACCCTCATCATGTAGCTCGATCGTCATCTCCCCCTCCCTTCGCTGTTCTCAAGCCTTATATAAACTCGCGAAACCAACGTTTCATGCGATCCCATACGCTATCGTATCCACTTTCACTAGTATTCATGTCGAAATGCTCTGAGCCACGCTTACCATGACCGTACATTATTAATCCTACCCCAGTCGCGTACTGCGGGCTTCGGTACTCATCTACGAGTCCACCGAGCGGCGACGGATATCCAATACGCGCCGGTAAGCCAAACACTTCGGTCGCTAACTCCGCAGCTCCAGAAAGCATGGCACCTCCGCCCGTTAGCACGCCTCCCCCACCGATCAGGTTCAGGTACCCCGAACGCTGGAGCTGCTCTTTCACCATGCCGAACACTTCCGTCATACGCGGGCGGATTATCTCTATCAAACGGCTGAATTTGACTGGACGCGGAGGCCGACCACCAACGCCGGGAATACTTACTTCGGCATCGGGGTCATTCATCTCGTCAATGTAACAACTTCCGGCCTGGTGCTTCAGACGCTCGGCCACCTCTAGTGGAGTCTTCAACATGATCGAGATATCACTAGTTACCTGGTCGCCACCAATAGCGAGTACGTCAGTGTGATATGGAGCACCTTCCAAGTATACCAGGATATCAGTAGTACCTCCGCCTATATCGACCAACAGAACTCCTAGTTCCTGCTCATCTTTGCTCAACACCGCCGCTGCTGCCGCCAATTGCTCTAACACTATGTCGTCAGCCTTGAACCCAGCTCGATTAATACAGCGGATTATGTTCTGAGCGGAGGAAACTGCACCCGTAATGATGTGCACCTCCGCTTCCAATCGGACCCCCATCATGCCCAATGGATCGCGAACACCATCTTGCTGATCAACGGTGAACTCCTGTGGAATAACATGAACCACTTCTCGATCCATCGGAATTACGATTGCCTTGGCGGCATCGATGACTCGCTCGACGTCGTCACGTGTGATCTCCCGATCCTTACCAGTTACAGCTACAACTCCACGTGAATTAATTCCCTCTATATGGCCCCCAGCGATGCCAGCAAAAGCTCCGGTGACCTCTCGTCCCGACATCATTTCAGCGGCCTCTACCGCGTTCAAAATGGAACGAACGGTAGCATCAATGTTGATTACCACACCGCGACGAAGACCACGTGATTGAGTTGTTCCTACGCCAGTGATTTCTAATTGCCCATCCTGACCGAGCTGAGCAATGATCGCGCACACTTTGGTTGTACCGATGTCTAGCCCAACGATCAAATTATCGCTTGCCACTTCACCCTTGCCTTTATGCCCCAGCCGATAGCACAGTTCGCGGAACGGTCATCCTTGACGAGCTCAGTCCCGAATCTTGGTAGACAGCCTCACCAGAACGAAAATCAATCTCTGCTGGCATTGTGTCAGTACCTTTGGATCCAATCACATCAAGCGCCAGAAAAGCATGCTTGATCTCCTCCACATATAGGTGTGATCCCAAGCGCACCTCTACCGGGTATACGCTAGGATAGAATGAAAGATCGAGTGCTCCGTAGTCGGTAGTTTCCGCAACCAGTTCAGAAATTAGATCATACAACTTCGGATTCTGATCCCGCATTTCAGCAAGCACAGTAACAGCTGGCAAAATCTCCTTCGGAAGAAAAGTCCCCGGCTGTAATTCAGCACCAAACTTTAGTCCCGATAAGACCGGAACCTCTGGAGTAGCACTTGGATCGACTGCTATCACAACCCCAGTTTCGTCGAAGACGACCGGTACACTGCGATTTTCTATGACAGCGATCGACATCACCAACGGCCGGCGGGGTACTACAGTCACCTCTAACGTCCCTGGCATCCTCGTTCGCACGGATACAGAGCGTACCATCGGATGAGCTTCCAGACGCTTTGCAATCGCCTGCGTGTCAATATCATACACATGATTGGTGCCATCGATGCCTGCGATATTCGTCATTTCTACCGTTGACAGCGGCAGGTCGCCGTAGACAACGATCCGCTTAATCAAAAGTTGAGGAGCAATCACGCCACTAAATAGAAATTGAGCGAGTAGACCCACCACCACTACGCCAACCACTAACAACGTTACCCGTACAAACCTACTCATGAGCAACTCCATACGGTTGTACTCGGCCCTTCTGACGATATTTTCCTATTCCTAAGGTTACAACACCTGCTCGGCGACTGATGCCACAGAGAACTCCTGCCATCACTAATGTCATTACGATAGCGGATCCTCCCGAAGAGAAAAATGGTAGAGGAACGCCCGTCGCTGGTACCAGGCCGGCTACAACAGCGATATTGGCTAGAGCCTGCACTGTAATTGACGTGGTAATGCCACACGCTAAATACGCATCAAAACGGTCCTCCGCCATTCCAGAGATTCGGTAGCTACGGGAAGCGAAGGCTACAAATAGAGCTAAAACAATCACTATTCCAACAAGTCCGGTCTCCTCCCCGACCACCGTGAACACGAAGTCTGAATGAATCTCCGGTACGTCGCCGAGCTTCCGTACTCCCTTTCCCAAACCCATGCCAGTAAGTCTTCCAGCTGATAGCGCCTGTCTTGCTGCCAGAACCTGGTAACCTGATCCAGTTGGATCTAACCCTGGATTGACGAAAGCGATTACACGTTCAACTCGATGTACCCGAGTGAAGACCATGATTACAGATAACGGTATGGCTACCAGCACTATCGCCAAGAAGTATCTAAACTGAACACGAGCAACAAAGAAAATTATACCCGTAACTATCAGCAGCAACGCTGCGGTTGAGAAGTCGTTCTGTAAATATATCAACGTCGTAAAACCACAGACCACGATAGCTGGTGGCAACAACGTGTTGAATGCGTCTGTCCTGTTCTCATATTTACGAGATAGCATCGAAGCTAGGTAGAGAACTAAAGCGAACTTGACCATCTCAGACGGCTCAAACGACATTCCTCCTAATAGCAGCCAACGACGCGACCCTTGAATCGGTGTGCTAATTCCAGGGATAAGCGTTAGCACCATTAATAATGCTGAAAGCGCCATTATCGGGATCGCAAAACGCTTCAATTTGTCACTATCAATCCGAGATGCGATCACGGCAGAAACCGTGCCTATTAGGATGAACAGCGTCTGCCTCCTTACGAAATAGAGTGGATCCCCGAACACCCGTTGCCCGTAATAATGGGACGCTGATAGTAACA
>CAZTZA010000033.1:13533-20586 GCA_964618015.1 uncultured Spirochaetaceae bacterium
CCAATCCCAGTTAATGTTATCAGCATAACAATTAAAGTCATGTCCGGGGGATCACGCTGTCTTTTAGCTACGTCACCGCCCAACATCTACCTACACTTCTTTGTCACGGACGCCGAGCACAGACAACAGGCTTTCTATACGTAACGCCCGTGATGCTTTTAAAAGGACCACGTCGCCATCACGAAGGGCTAAACCCAGAGGTTCGCCAATCTCTTCTACGGAATCCTTCCAGTACGCCCGCTGCTGAGATCCAGTGCCGTCAGTCGCAGCTACAAAGAGTTGACAAATCGGCTGAGTTGCTTCCCCAAAGCAAAATAATAGATCAATGCCAGCGTTAGTTAGGTCAGAAATGAGACTGCAATGAGCTTCTTCGCTATGATTACCGAGCTCTAGCATCGGCCCTAATACCACAATTCGACGATCAGCCTGGACTTCTCCCAAAACTTCCAGAGCTGCCCGAACCGATTCTGGATTCGCGTTGTATCCGTCGTTGATGACAGTCCAATTTCCGTGGTGGATACGCAGACGACCGGGTGCCGACCGTATCGCTTCAATCCCAGCGACGACGGATTTAGTACTGCACCCAAGCTCCCTTGACACAGTCATCGCAGCTAGAGCGTTTTCGAGATTATGACGACCGGGTAGAGGAAAACGAATTTGGAGCCCCTCCCAATGAATGAACCATCCATCCAGCCCCAAACTCTCGCTTCCCTCATACCCGATCGTCGAGTCCGTCCCAAATTTTACGACGTTCGCGATGGTCCCTTCCAGTAGAAAATCTGATAGCAACTCCTTATCACTAATGTAGATAAACCCATCTGAATCAACAGCTCGAAGCAACGCTCCTTTTTCTCTGGCGATATGGCCTTGACTACCGATTCTCCCGACATGCGCACTGCCAATGTTTGTAACTAGTGCATGATCCGGCATGGCGAGTGCGGCGTACCGCTCCATTTCACCAACGGAGTTGATGCCAATTTCGAAAACGGCGAAGCGCTCATCTCCCTGAATGCGCAACACTGACATAGGAAGCCCAATCTCTGCGTTGAACGATGCCTCGGAAACTATGCTATGACCGTTAAGCTTAAGGATCGACCCTAGGATCTCCTTCGTCGTGGTCTTACCGCTACTGCCAGTGATCGCAATACGCACAGCAGTGCGGTGGGCTGCACTATGTCCATATGCTAGGTCATATAAGGCAGTCAACGGGTCTTCGACCGCGATCAGCGATCCGTGTTCCGTAGGATCGAGGTGTCGATCTTGACGTACTAGAGCCGCTGTTGCTCCTCGCAGGAAAGCGTCTTGAACATAGTCGTGCCCATCCACATGATCTCCTGGTAGCGCAACGATCAGTGTCCCGGCGATAGCCCGTCGAGAATCATTAGTAACTGAGCACACACGTGCATCCCCAGTGCCGTTCACCCCCACACCAAGCATGCAGGCAATCTCAGCTACAGCATAGTTCACCGTGGTACCGCTCTGTCCTTTTCAATGCTTATCGAGGTTGGCATATCTATATAACTCACTTCTGAAAAATTAATAAGAACCAATCCTAGAATCCGCTCTGCAAGCTCTGCGATTCGTCGCGGTGAACGATGAATAGCAATTGAAGCAAGCAATTGCTTGTTCTCCTCAAGCCACTCAGTCTGTTCCTGTTCTAGCTCCTCCAATTCCTCCGCTAGGAGATGACGATGCAACCCGCTCCAGGTTGTCACGATAACCGCGATCGGAATCATCAAAGCGACAACTAATGTAAGTAGTCGCTGCCTACCAGTGAGAAGCGTCACGTGAGACGCTCCATGACACGCAGCCGAGCGCTGCGCGCGGCCGGATTGGATTTAACCTCTTCAACGCCCGGAACTTCTGGTCTTCGGGTTAGTGCCCTCAGGTCGCTATTCAAAGTCGGGAATCTCTTGACGATGCCATCATCAATGGACTG
Organism: uncultured Spirochaetaceae bacterium; assembly: GCA_964618015.1. Classification (GTDB taxonomy): domain Bacteria; phylum Spirochaetota; class Spirochaetia; order SZUA-6; family Bin103; genus CATQHW01. Next base: position 15,473 of record CAZTZA010000033.1, read on the forward strand.
AAACGCTATGACTGCCAGGCGTCCGCCGATACGTAATACTCTGCTGGCAACATCGAGTGCCCGGCCCAGGCGGTCTGACTCATCATTAACCGCGATACGTAGCGCCTGAAAAACTTGAGTTGCTGGATGCCGTCTTCCGCCACGCCATGGACTACGCGCAATAATTGCTCGTGCAAGTTGGTAGGTAGTCTTAATCGGTTGTCGCGTACGCGCCCGAATAATAGCTGCAGCGTTCGAACTCGCATTCCGATCACCTCCATAGCGAACCAATAGATCGTGTAGCTCTTTCTCCGAACAGCCGTTCACTAGGTCAACCGCCGGAAACCCTTCGGTCTGATTAAAACGCATATCCAAAGGCTCATCTCGCATAAATGAAAATCCGCGAGCGCTATTCTCAAAGTGAAATCGACAGATCCCGAGGTCCATAAGGATCAGATCCACAGTACCAGGTTCGTGGACCGCCAGCGCCTCATCTGACCACGCCTGCAGTAGTTGGAAACGCCCGATATAGGAATCAAGCCTATGCCGGCAACGCGCAAGCAACTCTGCGTCCGCATCTGATCCGACGAGATTAACGTCCCGGTAGCGATCAAGCATCGCGATAGCGTGGCCGCCTTCTCCCAAAGTGACATCAGCAAATACGCTATTCGAGCGCATCGGTCGAAGATATCTAACCACCTTCTCCTTAAGCACCGGGACATGGGTCGGTTGACCATAAACATTCAGAGCCTGATCTCACCGCCGATCATCTCGGCAGCCTCCTTGTACAGATCTTCAGTTTCTATCTCATACGAACGGTAGGTCTCCTCGTCCCAGATCTCCACATATTTTGTGATACCAAGCACCACACAGTCTCTACGCAGACCTGCGTAGTCGCGCAAGGTAGAAGAGATAGCTATACGTCCACTGCGGTCGATCTCGATCTCCTGAGCTGGTGCCAAAAAGCGACGCTGCAGCATACGCGCCTGTTCTTGAAATAGCGACGTAGCACCAACTAGTCTCGTAGAGACCGCCTTCCATTCTTCTATAGGAAATAACCACAGGCAGCGATCAATTCCGCGAGTTAAAACGATAGTACTACCAGCAATCGCCTCACGGATCCGGGCCGGCACCATTAAACGACCCTTTTCGTCCATAGCGTGCCTATACTCGCCTGCAATCACGCCATCAACCCTTTGACATCGTGGAAGCTATCTTCAACAGATATCTCCACAATTATCCACTTTCTCCCACCAAGTCCCCTATATTAGATTGGTACCACCCAATGTCAACTCACCGGAACGCTCCTCTAACATCAACAGAGTCGGCATGTACACAACATTGAACAATACGACCTACAAATGTTTACTCATCGATAGGTGAATATGATTTGACACCTCACATAGCACGCCGTATCGTGTGTGAACCCCCCCAAAAAAAGAGAGCTTAGTGACCCTGTATAGAGTCCATTTCAGATGGCGGAGTAAAGAAGTACAGCTCGTAGCAGAGAGCCTGGACCTTACCCACCCGTATTTTGTGTCAATCAAAGGAATCGTCTTTGAAGAAGATGAGAAGCTCATTATCAATCCCTCCGAGGAGGAGGTGCGTCGTACATTTGGCGAGGCATCGCACCTGATGATTCCATTCCAGACTGTTTCCCTAATTGAGGAGTTCGCGACTGACTCTGGATCACGCATTCGTCCGTTCACGCTGGTGGAGGATTCTCCAGGAACAGCGGACAAGGAACCAGAAAAAGACGGAGACGAGCAGACTCTTTAAATACCTTATATGAGGTAATCTATCTGGAAGACCCACGAGCGGCAGCCAGCAAGAGTGAAGCATGTTCCTGCGGGACCCCGTTACTACGATCGCCGGCTAGCGTGCGCGCAATCTCGTCTCTACGATCGGCTCCATCTACCGCGCCCACAACTACCGAAGCTCGCTCTCCGATTGATCGCTTTTCGACCTTTATATGGTCGTCAGCACAAGCTGCGACCGTTGCAAGATGGGTAATGCATAGGACCTGCTGATGCTCAGAAATGCGACGAAGCCGTTCGCCAATAGCAACCCCCACCTGACCACCAACCCCAGCGTCAATCTCATCAAAGACTGAGGTGATCGGCTGCCTATACCGGTTCGGAATCGCAGTTAGCGCCAACATTACCCGTGACAGTTCGCCACCAGCCGCGACCGATCGCAACCCTGAAAATCCCTCACCAGGATTGGCTTCGAGCAAAAACTCAACCACGTCCATACCGGTCGAACCGATTCCTTCTTGACGAGGCGTGATACTTACTTCAAAACGCGCCCGCGGCATGCCAAGGTGATGAAGCTCCTCCTGAACTAACCCCTGAAGTTCGCTTGCTGCGTCCTGACGTGCTGAGCTAAGTGTTGCCGCAGCAACTTTGAATGAATTTTCTATCTCCTTGAACTGCTCAGCTGACTCTTGCAGATCATTATCGGCTGACTCCAACTCCATGAGCCGTTGTCGACACTCCTTAGCATATTGCAGAGCTCCCGCCTCAGTACCATCGTATTTGCGTATGACCGCGCGAATTGCTGCTAACCGATCTTCAACTACAAGCAAATCATCCGGATTAACGAAATCATCTTCCGTCTCGGATAAAGCCTCGTAAATATCCTCTATTTCGTAAAGCGTGGTCTCCAACTGCTGCGAAAGCGATTCGTAACGACGGTCGATGCCACAAAGATCTCTGATTGCCTGAAGCGCAGAACGCAAGAGAGCGCCTGCTCCGCCTTGCGACTCGGATATTGCAACGCTTGCGCTGGAAACAAGTCGTTTGATGTTTTCCCTGTTACGCAACGAGTGACGACGTCCCAAGAGCTCTCGCTCCTCTCCATCTCGGATTTCTGCGGAATTGATCTCATCTATCGCATGCCGAAATAACTCACGGTCGCTAGCGGATCGCTCCAGGTCCTCTCGAATCTGCTCCTCGCGATTCCTCATCTCCGATAGCCTGCGACTACTGGCACTAATTTCAGCTACTAGTCCTTCTACAGCAGCGTACCGGTCTATCAGCCTACGTTGCTCGGTTACTGAAAGCAGCGACTGATGCTGGTGTTGTCCATGTACTGCCAGCAACAACTTGCCAAGATCACTGTAATCAGCCAAAGGAACTGGCACCGACTGCACAAAGGCGCACCCACGCCCCCGACGTCGAACAACCCTGCGCATAAGAAGCGCCTCTCCCGAGAAAACAATCGAGCGAGCAGAAAACCATTGAAGCACCTCTCCTGACACCTGCGGATTAAATACGGCAGTAACCTCACATGTTTCTAAGCCAGAACGGATTTCCCCGGCAGTCACCCTATCGCCCAGAGCTACACCGAGAGCGCCAATAATAATTGACTTACCGGCACCGGTTTCCCCAGTGACTACAGTGAGCCCCTCTCTGAAACGGAGATCTAACGAGTCGATGAGCGCATAATTACGAATATGTAACGCCTCAAGCACCCGGCTCCCCCGCCCAGTGCAGTTTGTGGCGCAGCACCTCATAAAAATTTCGGCGGTCCGACTGGATGATCAGAGCTGAATGTTCATAGCGTTTTATCACTACCCGGTCAGCTGGCTGAAGGGTCATCGCCCCCTGGCCATCGACTGTAAGTATCACCTCGGTGCTCTGTGCTTCCTCAACCGTAACCTCTACCACTTCATCAGCAGGCACTACTAGAGGCCTATTCGATAGAGTAAACGGACAAACCGGGTTAAGCACCAGCGCCTGCATTTCAGGGTGCAATATTGGGCCGCCAGCAGCCATCGAATAAGCGGTTGAACCCGTCGGTGTTGACAGAATCACCCCGTCCGCGCGATAGCCACCGACAGAGGTCCCAGAAAGAGTTACTTTTAAGCGGGCAATCTTCGGCGTACCTCCAGCGGAAATCACGGCATCGTTTAGCCCTCGAAAACAACTTATCTCCCGACCTCGGCGAATAACTGAGGCGACCACCATCAACCGAGAACTTACCGACAGTTGGCCGTTAATGTAGCGTCTGAACGATTCAGTCCATTCGGGCTTCGCAATTTCTGTAATGAAGCCAAAGGTTCCGAGATTTATGGGAAGAATGGGCGTTTCCATCTCGGCAACGATCCTCGCGCAATTAAGTAATGTCCCGTCGCCACCTAGCGAAAGCGCGATATCTGGCTTTTGATGCGGCTGGATTTCTGCGTCAGCGCCAAGTAAATGTACCTGAACAGATCGGCGCTGCAAAAAATCGGTTACCTCTTCCACAAAAGTGGCATCCGGGTTGCCAGGCTTATGTACCAGAAGTGCTTGGGAAACGACTACTTTATTCACTTTCATCTCATGTACTCTGTCGATCCCTATGGCAAAGTAGCCAGAACTTTAGAAATAGTAGCAACACGAGCTACCCCAAGCAGCGGATAGAGAGGGAAAAGCACACAGCGCCTCCACAACGAATCAGCCGCTGGATAGGCTATACCTCCATCCGGAGCGTCATCCTTTCTACTATCTTCAGCAGTGCCCCCAGCCATTACTTCCTCATCATGATATAAATTAGCCGCGATAGAACCTTCGTAGGCCGGCATAGTCTCGATCCCGGCCTTCGCTGCATACCTAGCTACTTCGCGGACGCCATCCGCAACAACTACTGGGTACGAAAATGGTATTTGGTTGACGTTTCCATCGTTCGAAGGACTGCTTAAGGTGCGGTGACGCGTCCGGGTGATGGCTGAATGGTAAGCGTCACGGATACTGCGCCGAACATCCATATCGCCTCGATATCGCTTTAACTGCCCAAGCGCCAGAGCCGCGTTCAAATCAGCCAGCGGATCTGCACAATCTGCAGCGATCCTCTTCACGGATGACATCAGCGCCTTGGTGCGACAGAGTAGTAGCGCGCCGCCTCCTGCAGTCAACAGCCCAGTGTGACCCAAAGATAAAACTGCTACCTCGCCTCGTAAATCTTGCGCTGTTTCGCCTTCATAGCCTCCAAACGAACAAGTTAAGTCTTCTATCACTGGGATTTGCCAAGATCTCAAAAGGTCAAAATTGGGAATAAATCCTAATGTATGATCAATCATTACGGCTACAGCCTTGCAGTGCACCTGATCTGCTAACTCAATATCGAGAACACCTGAATCAGCATCGGAATCC
>CAZTZA010000034.1:0-9292 GCA_964618015.1 uncultured Spirochaetaceae bacterium
GGAGCTCATTCGTTATGTCGCTGGTCGCGTCGGGCTGAGCCTGCTTGGGGTGTCCGCGCCTCACGGTTCATCGATTGCTCAGCAGCGTTTTGATGCATGGATCGCGGGGGGCCGTCATGGTCAGATGCATTATCTTGAACGTCATGCCTTAGCAAAGACTGATGCAACTGCAATTTTACCCGGTTGTTCAGCCGTAATCGTGGTTGGACTCAGCTATAACAGGAGGCAGCACTCTACATCTCACCCGGTAGCGCTGGCCGAAGTTGCAAGATCGGTCGCACGTGAGGGTCATGATCGAAATCTGTCTGCAACCGGGCGAGTAGCCATGTATGCCTGGGGTCGGGATTACCACATTGTACTCAGGATTAAGCTGCGAAATTTTATTCGAGAACTTGCTCAGGAAGTTCCTCATCAACAGTTCACCTGGAGTACAGATGCCACTCCGCTATTAGAGACTCACTTTGCTGATCGTGCTGGTCTTGGATTTCAGGGGAAGCACACGCTACTCATTCATCGGCGTTTGGGAAGCTGGTTCGTTATTGGGGAGGTGCTAACTACTTTACCTCTGGCGCCTAACGATGGTTATTTATCTTCGCCCGGATCGCGCTGCGGTACCTTCTGTAATCATTGCCGTGACGTCTGTCCGACAGGGGCACTCGATGATGAGTGGCAGATTGATGCGCGCCGCTGCATTTCCTACCTGACGATCGAGCATCGGGGTTCAATTCCAGAAGAGCTGAGGCCGCTAATCGGTGACTGGCTGTTTGGTTGTGATCTCTGTCAGGAGGTCTGCCCCTGGAATGTGCGAGCCAAGCCGACTGATGAGAAAGATTTTATCCTTGATAGGGCTGGTCCTACGATCGAACTTGATGAAATCCTCTCTATTGAGAACCATGATCAACTTGTTGCCCGCTTTGCAGGTACGCCACTGATGCGCGCCGGCCGTCAAGGTCTCGTGCGCAACGCTTGCGTAGTTGCGGCAAACGTACGGGCGTATCATTTACTGACGAGGCTTGAGCTTCTGACCTTTGATCAAGATGAAATAGTAGCAGAGCACGCTCGATGGGCATGTGATCAACTTCGTGCGAAAGAGCCGCGCAGAGGGGTGGGAAATTGAACCTCACCAGCAGTGATGAAACCGTAGTCGCCGTTGCTACGCCGCCGGGAACAGGTGCGCTTGCGATAGTTAGGCTGTCCGGTCAGGAGGCAATTAGAGCGGTATCGAATTGTTTTAGAGGCGCTAACCTGCGGCAGGTCGCATCCCACACGGCCCATCACGGCTACATTATCGCAGACGGCGAAGTGGTTGATGACGTCGTGGTTACGGTTTTTCGTGCTCCACGTTCCTATACTGGCGAGGATTGCGTGGAGATAACTTGTCACGGTAACCCACTTCTATCAAGCAAAATAGTCGATACTATTCTTAACGGCCCCCTATCCGTTACTCCTGCTGCCCCGGGCGAGTTCACTAAACGGGCTTTTCTGTCTGGTCGGCTCGATCTTTCCCAGGCTGAAGCAGTAGCCGACCTAATCCGAGGATCAGCTGACACTGCCCTTCGCGGTGCACGTGATCGGTTAGACGGTGCCGTGTCAGAAATCGTGGAGCCTATCCGTGAAGGGTTGCTCGACGCCCAGAGCGAGTTGGAGGCGGAGCTGGATTTTAATGAGGAAGAAGATGATTTGGCTGACCGCAGGAAAGTTCGAGATTCTCTATCTGTAGTCTCTGAATTATTATCTCAGGCAGCGAGCAAGCGGCCTTATCAGGAGATTCCCTATGACGGTGCCAACGCGGTAATAGTTGGTCCGCCCAATGTTGGTAAGTCTTCGATTCTTAACCGGCTAGCTGGGGAAGAGCGGGCAATCGTTGACGCCTTGCCAGGTACTACTCGAGATTTAGTGCGAGAGGATCTATCCATAGATGGCGTTTATGTTAGGCTTGTTGATACTGCAGGAATTCGTCCCGGTGAAACCACCGTGGAGCGTTCCGGCATCAATCGGACACGTCAGGCAGTTTCACAGGCGGACATAGCTATCTTGGTTGGAGATGTCCGTACCGGATTCGATCATTCAGTGTATGCAGAGGTTGAAGCTATTGGCGGGGAGAAGAGGCTAGTTAGGGTGCTAAACAAATCTGACCTGCTAAATGGAAACGCACTCCCAGCAACCGACAATGCCTTGTTAGTTTCCGCTAAGACGGGGGCTGGAATGGCAGAACTTGCTGCCGAGCTGCGCACTAAGGCCACCAGTGTCGATTACACTGAACACGGTGCCTTCGTAGCTGGGGTTCGGCATCGGCAGGCGCTGCGCTTGGCGTTATCCGAAGTTAGTGTCGCTGATCAACTGATTTTAGATGGCGTCGAAGCTGAGCTAATCGCCATACACTTGCGCAAAGCAACCGATAGTTTGGACGAAATTTTGGGGAGCGTGACTACCGACGAGATACTTGAAAGAGTTTTTCAACGCTTCTGCGTCGGCAAATGATCAGAACATCAAAAGTCGATTCAGTGGATGTAGTGGTGTTGGGCGGTGGTCACGCCGGCATAGAGGCTGCTTGTTCTGCCGCGCGAATGGGTTGCTCAGTAGCACTAGTTACAATGGATGTGCAGGCGATCGGTCGAATGTCCTGCAATCCTGCGATAGGCGGCACTGCGAAGGCTCATCTTGTATACGAAGTAGATGCCCTTGGGGGGGTGATGGGAGAGCTGGCTGAGCGTACGGGCATTCAATTTCGTGTCCTTAACCGTTCAAAAGGTCCAGCGGTCTGGTCAAATCGATGTCAATCTGATCGCGAATCTTATGCGCGTGCGGTGCGTGAACTTATCCAGTCATTCGAAGGGATTCATATTGTCGTTGGAACGATTGTTGAGGCGGAAGTTTCCCCAAACTGCGGAGGGAACCTATCTGCGGTGGTCTTCGACGACGGCAACCGGATCTGTTGTCAGGCACTGGTCGTCGCTTCAGGAACGTTCTTTGATGCTGTCATGTATACGGGACTTAATCCGACTCCTGGAGGTCGCGTTGGGCAGTCAGCCGCTGGGGGGCTGGGTGAGTGGCTTGCTAAGGTAGGTTTTGTCACCCAGCGGCTGAAGACGGGCACACCGCCACGACTCTACAGAGATTCGATTGATTTCGCTTCTTGCGTTGAGCAGCTTGGCGACCTTGTTCCTCAACCGTTCTCTGGTCGGACTGACCCTTCTAACTTTCCTGTCATGCCTCAGGTGAGCTGCCATATTACTCATACAACTCCCACTACTCATGCAGTACTTCGTACGGGTTTTGAGCATTCGCCAATATTTACGGGCGCGATCGCTGGGCGCGGGCCACGTTACTGTCCGTCCATCGAAGATAAGCTGGTGCGCTTCTCTGATCGTCAGCAGCATCAACTTTTCATCGAGCCTGACGGCCTAGATAGCGATTTAATCTATCTTAATGGATTCTCTACTTCCCTACCGATGGAGGTACAGAAGGCCGCACTGGCCACTATCCCTGGCTTAGAACGAGCGCTTATAGCGAGGCCTGGCTATGCGGTTGAGTATGAAGCTGTGCCAGCATATCAATTGGAGCCCACATTGCAGTCCCGTATGGTCCAAGGACTGTTCCTAGCAGGGCAGGTATGCGGAACATCAGGATACGAGGAGGCAGCTGCCCTCGGTCTGATGGCGGGAATCAACGCAGCCTGTTTTGTGCAGGGCCGTAAGCCTTTTATGCTTAGCCGCAGTGAGGCATACATCGGCGTTATGATTGACGATTTGACTACTAAGGAGTGGCAGGAGCCGTACCGGATGTTCACGTCCCGCGCAGAGCACCGATTGGTATTACGGCAAGACAACGCTGAGAGGAGGCTTACCCATTATGGTCACCGGCTTGGTCTGGTTGATGATCAACACTTTCAATTGGTGTCTACGCGATCTCAGGCCGCTGACACCGCGCTTCGGTGTCTGGAGGTTGGACGCATCAAACCGCAAGATGTGGAACAACTTTTGCTCTCTGCCGGCACTGCGCCTATTACTGCTCCTGTCTCGCCCGCGAGTCTGGCCCGCCGACCAAGGGTACCATTTAGCGATCTTGTAGTTGCAGCTGAAGCGAGTGGTGTCAGTGGTTTAGGAGAGCTGCTCAGAGATTCCCGGATGTGCGAGCAGGTAGCGATTGAGATTCGATACGAAGGTTATATTCAGCGTGAACTCCAGCTCATTGCTCGGCTGAGAGATCAAGAGGAGATGCGCATTCCAACGATATTCGACTACGGTGCTGTCCGAGCTCTTTCAGCTGAGGCAAAAGAAAAGCTTTCTCGTATCCGGCCGGTTAACATAGCCCAAGCCTCACGGGTAGCTGGCGTAACTCCAGCTGATCTAAATGTGCTACGGGTGGCGTTGCATCGTTAAGCATTATGGTTCATCACCGGTTAATTGGTCGTCGTGATTTGTCGTCTAGCGCTTATGTGTTACGCATCGAGCGGGGTGAGATGACATTTTCTCCAGGTCAGTACGTTACTGTCGGAGTGGCCGGTGATGTCGAGTCTCGAGAGTACTCTGTCTACTCTGGTATTGATGATCCCTATTTGGAGGTTCTAGTCAAGGAGGTGTCTAGGGGTGAGGTTTCCCGTCGGCTACGAAACCTCACCCCAGGGAGTCAACTTTCGGTAGGTGGACCGTTTGGATTTTTCACCATTACTCCGGAGCATGCCGTCAAGACGATATTGTTTGTAGCTTCGGGCACCGGAATCGCGCCGTTCCACGCAATGATTCGTTCTAATCCTGAGCTCAACTATTCCCTGCTGCACGGCATTCGTACACTCGACGAGTGCTACGAGGCAGACTCATACGAGGAGGATCGATATGTGCCGTGTGTAAGTCGTGGGGAAGGAGGCTTTCAAGGTCGCGTGACGGATTACTTACGCGAGCATCCGGTCGATGCGGCTATGTCATGTTTTCTGTGCGGCAACAGTGCCATGATCTTCGCTGCCTTTGATTTGCTGAAAGGTCAAGGTGTCCCGAATAGCAATCTTTTTGCTGAAGTATATTTCTAGTTAGCTAAGTGTTGGGATAATGAAACCTTTTTCGGTGTTGCGACGAAACCGATCTTTTTACGACTAAGAATGGTTCTTGTAGCATTCGAATTCTATGATGATTATTGAAGCTGTATTCTTTCTCCCAGCACTTCATGTTTTCAAAAGTTTACCGGTGGAAGGGTTGAGGTGGTGATTTTTCCATTACTGATCAAAGAATAGGTGACTTCCGTCGGGTTGGTTTTGACCTGGGCTCCGGATTTGTACCATTAGTTCACTCACAGATGGTTGTCGGTAGCTATGGGAGCCTATTATGCTCAACACCGGTATGACATACCATCTGGTGTCGTTCGGCTGCCAGATGAACCTGTCTGACACCGAACGTATTTCTACCGTGTTAGACGCTGCGGGGTTTGTGTGGACCGAGCGAGAGGAAGAGGCTGATCTTATTGGGGCTATCGCCTGCTCGGTCCGGCAGCGGGCGATAGACCGCGTTGATGCACGTATAGACCGCTGGAATGCTTGGAAAGAGACTCGGCCATTACTGACCTTTGTTTCTGGCTGTGTTCTTCCTCACGACGAGGAACGGCTTGAGGGTAAGTTTGACTTTGTTGTGCGCACCGCTGATGTGCCCTCATTACCTGACTTGATCCGTCAGGACGGGTTAGTAACACCGGCCTCCGGTGGAGGATTTCTTGGTACTGATGACGTGTTCTGGAAGATCGCGCCGCGCTACTCGTCGGATTACGCTGCGTTTGTTCCCATCCAGAACGGCTGCGACAAGTTATGCACTTTCTGTGCAGTACCATATACGCGTGGTCGCGAGGTTTCTCGACCATCGGCCGATATTCTCCACGAGGTTGGGCGCTTGGTCGGGCTAGGCTACAATTCGATTACGTTGCTCGGTCAAAACGTAAACTCGTACGGTATAGACAGGCCTGGCGAGCAGAGCTTCGCGGAACTCTTAGACGGTGTTGCTGAGCTCTGCGAAAGCTCAGGTCGCACAATATGGGTCTATTATACTTCTCCGCATCCCCAAGATATGTCCGTCGATGTTCTCGAAACGATGGCATCCCGCCCGGCACTCGCCAAGCAGGTACACTTACCGCTGCAATCGGGTGACGACAAGATTCTTATTCGAATGAACCGAAACTATCGGCTTGACCGCTATCGCAAAATTGTTGAGGAAATTCGGTCGATTATTCCTACCGCTACACTATCTACTGACATTATCGTCGGATTCACTGGCGAGACGGACGAGCAGTTTGAGAAGACCCGTCTGGCCATGAAAGAATTCGATTTCAACATGGCCTACATTGCTGCATACTCGCCACGGCCTGGTGCCGCTAGTGCTCGTTGGGCTGATGACGTGCCTGTCGCGGTTAAGAAGAATCGCGTGCAGATCCTCTCCGAGGAGCTGCGGAGCTCGGCTGGAGTCTACAACGCAGCTATGGTTGGTACCGTTGTTCAAGTCTTAGTGGAAGGATCCGCACGGCGTTCTGGTTACCTCACTGGACGAACCGAAGGAAGGGTAATTGTTCGCTTTCCCGAGCGCTCTGACATAACCACCGGGTCTATCGTACCAGTCCAGATCACCCGTGCAGCGTCGTTATCGGTTGAAGGGGAGTTGGCCCAATCTCCAGCTGTAGTGTTGGTCTCGTGAGCACTGTTAATTCTTTGGCTGTCGGTATCAGCGACATCGCTGTCTACCTTCCGCCGCTTCAAATGGACATCAACAATCTGGTCCGTCGTCGCATAGAGGAAGATCCGTCGTTAAAGCGGTCGCTAATGCGTGCCCTTGAATACACGTGTCAGAAGACGGTTCGATTTCCTGCATGGTGGGAGGATTGTGTCACCATGGCTGCTCAGTCGGCGTTGAAGCTGTTGAAGCGCAGCGTGCTTTCTCTGGATGACTTACGTTATTTATCAGTTGGCACTGAGACTACGGTGGATCTAAGCAAGCCAGTCGCAGCTTATGTAGAAGGAATGCTGACGAAGGCTGGATTTTCGGTTCCGGAAGAAATTTCGACTTTCCAAGTCCAGCACGCCTGTGCAGGAGGTATGATTTCATTGCTTTCGGTAATAGCGCTGCTATCCGTCAACAATCGGCCGGCTGAGAGCGGCTTGGTGATATGTTCTGACGTTGCGCGTTACGAGGTGACTTCTACTGCAGAGATCACTCAGGGGGCCGGATCAGTCGGAATGAGTGTTTGCTTAAATCCACAGCTCCTGGAAATCGATATAGCAACCGCCGGCTATTCCTCAAAGGACGTTGACGATTTTTTTCGTCCGGTCGGCTCAAAAACTGCTCAGGTCAAGGGAGGGTTTTCGCTGCGTTGCTATAAGCAGGCTATCGGTCATGCCCTGAATGACCATTGTATGCGCTCCGGACGGGATCCGCGAGACGCATTGGTTTGCGCTGACGCCTTCGCGCTTCACAGTCCTTTTAAGACGCTCCCGGTGGAAGCTATGACCGAGTTGGTTGGCCAGCACGTAGGTTTGAGTGCAGAGGAGAGTCGAGCATTCCTTTCGGAGCGTGATCTAGATGCATCGATAGATCCGGTTCGCCAAGTGGGAAATATTTACTCTGGGTCGATGTTCCTGGGATTAGCTGTTGCTCTATGGAAGCGTTTCCAGCGCCTTGGCGATGACATTATTGGACGGGAGGTTCTGCTGTTTTCCTATGGTTCCGGAAATACTGCGGTGGTTGTTGCCGGTAAGGTAGCAGTGGGAGCCCCAGACGTACTTCGGTCCTGGTCTTTGGACGAGATGCTTGGCCAAGCAGTTCCTGCAACCTTCAGCCAATACGATCAGTGGGTAGAAAGGGACGATGGAATGGTCACTCTCAGAGATGGCGCCATTCCCGAAGACCAGTTTTTTCTAAGCGCCATTCGCGGTGATGGCTATCGCGTCTACGACTACCAACGTACGTGATAGAAGGGATCTGACTATTGCTATAGTTCTTTACGAAAGCTATATTTAATGATAATTCCCGAGCGTTTTCGCTACGCAAAAATTGAAGAACGGCGTAAAATGCTGCGACGTGCTGCTATCGAAGCAGGGCACCCGCTCGGGCGGAATGAGCTTGCAGCCACGTCTGGTAATCTTGAGGCACTGGAGATCGCCGATCTGATGGTCGAATCTGCAGTTGGAGTCTTAGCTGTTCCTGTGGGGATTGCTGCTGGATTTATGGTGGATGGGGAGACGCTGGCAGTCCCGATGGCAACTGAGGAGCCGTCGGTGATCGCTGCAGCCACTCACGCAGCAAAGATCATCCGGCGGGAGGGAGGTTTCATCACCTGTGGACAGGACCCTCTTGCTACGGTTCAGGTGTTTATTGATGTGTGTGATGCGCATGCTGCGGGACGGCGGGTGAGTGCAATAGAGCCCAAAATTCATGAACGAGTAGATGAGTCGGTATATAGCCTCGCTGCGCGTGGCGGGGGTTATCGTGGGATGCGGGTAGCATGTCTTTCTTCAAGCAGCGTACTCAAGGTTGAAATTGATGTAGACACTTGTGACGCGATGGGTGCTAACAAGGTGAATACTGCTGGTGAGGCCTTGAGACCCTTATTAGAGCGGGTGAGTGGGGGCGTGGTGCTAATGGCGATTGTGACTAATGCATCGCGAAGCAGTCTATATAAGGCTCAGTTCAAGTGTCCTCAATTACGACTGCGACGAGATAGTCGTAGTGGGGAGGAAATGGCTGTTCGGATAGTACAAGCTTTTAAGATTGCAGCGGAAGACCAGGACCGTGCGGTAACGCATAACAAAGGGATTATGAACGGCATTGTTGCAGTAGCGTTGGCTACCGGCAATGACACTCGAGCGATAGAGGCAGCTGCGCATCTGCATGCTATCCGTTCGGGATCCTATAAGCCGCTGACCTCTTATCGTACCGAAGCTGGTGTGCTTCATGGGGAATTAGTGATTCCGGTTCCATTGGGCGCGGTAGGTGGCGCAGCTAGTATTCACCCCGGAGCACGTTTCGGGTTGCAGGTGCTTGGTAACCCAAGTGCGGCGAAGCTGGCTCGAGTAGCTTGTGCCGTTGGACTGGCACAAAATTTTTCGGCACTGCTAGCGCTAGTGGGTGAAGGTATCCAGCTTGGTCATCTGCGCTTGCATGCACGGAGGCTTGCGTTTCAGGCAGGTGCCCGTGGTGAAGAGGTCGAACTGGTGGCATTGAAAATGTCTGCAGCTGGTACGGTGGATTCGGTCTCTGCCGCAGCGATGCTGGCAGAGGCTCGACTCATTGAGGAGCAAAAGGCCTAAGATGAACAGCGATCG
>CAZTZA010000034.1:9302-19355 GCA_964618015.1 uncultured Spirochaetaceae bacterium
GCTACTGCTCACCCGAACCTAGCTCTGATAAAGTACTGGGGCAAAGCTGACACCGAACACAACCTCCCTGCAACCTCGAGTCTTGGAATAACACTTAAGGAGCTCAATAGTTTTGTTCAGGTTGAGACAGGTGTTGGGTATGATTCGATAGAGCTGGAGGGGCATTACCAGATGCCTGAGCGCTATGCTCCCTTTCTCGACGAGGTCCGGCGTCTTTGTTCCACTCAAAGTGGTTTTCGCATTACCGCACATAATGATTTTCCGACAGCGGCTGGCTTAGCCAGCTCCTCTTCGGGGTTTGCGGCTTTGGCAAAAGCGTGCGCTGAAGCTTGCGGAGTGTATTTGTGTGACGCACAGCTCTCAGCGCTTGCAAGGTTGGGATCGGCCTCGGCAGCGAGATCGGTTTTTGGTGGCTTTGTAGTACTTCCGGCAGGTTCCGGTCATGCAGAGCAGCTGATGCCGCCTGATGCGTGGCCAGATCTCCGAGTGGTAGTGGGGTTAGTGACTTCTTCTGCCAAACTAACCAGCTCACGCGAGGCGATGGAGCGTGTGCGGCTAACTTCGCCAAATTATGGCAGGTGGGTACAAGAAAGTACGGAGATGTTCCAGACAGCAGTTGATGCGGTTCATTCACAAGATTTAGATCAGCTTGGCACCGTGATGTTACGAAGTTATCAACGTATGTTCGAAACTATGGCATCCGCCGTACCTCCCATCCATTATAGTCTTCCGGACACAGACAGGTTGTTGCGTGCAGTTAAAGAACTACGTGGTTGTGGTGTGTCAGCATGGGAAACGATGGATGCCGGCCCGCAGGTAAAGGTCTTGTGTACTGAAGGTGACGTAGGAAAGGTTGTAGCGTCTTTACAGGACGCATGTCCCAAGGGACTGAGTCCGATAGTCTCAGCGATTGGGTTGGGCGTGCACTTAAGGGACTAAATGATGAAGTGCAGTGCTCCGGGAAGCGTGCTCCTGCTCGGAGAATACTCTGTGCTCGGTTCTGGTGGACTTGGTGTAGCTCTAGCGGTCGATCAACGTGTTCATGTACAAGTGCACAATAGTTTAGATGGCGCTCTAAGAATTGAAGGAAGCGATGGAATTAACCGATTTTCCTGGCCGAGCGGCCCTGGAAGGTTGTTAGATGCTGTAGTGACGGCCTGCACCGAGACTCTCCATGGAATTCCTGAACCGGCGCTAGTCCAGGTGGATTCAAGTCTTTTCACGAATGGTAGAGAGAAGGTGGGATTGGGTTCTAGCGCCGCTGTTGCGGTAAGCGTTAGCTTTGCTCTGCTCACTTGTGATGAAGTAGTCCCTTCGCTCGATTTAGTTTTTCGCACTGCGTTGCGTGCACATAGGGCTGCGCAGGGAGGCCGTGGTAGCGGGTATGATATCGCTGCTTCTACTTTTGGAGGAATAGGGTTGTTTCAGGGCGGTTTGAATCCACGCTATGACCGTCTGTCAGTTGGCCCGGACAATCTATTAATGATCATGGGAGACCGTTCGCTCGCAACGCCGACTGCTGTCGGTTGTTACGAAACATGGACTAAGCGGAGACCAGACCAACAACGTGTGCACCGGTGTAGGTCCAATTCGATGGTGCGCTGTGCTCTACGGGATGGTCGGTGGGGTGAGGCTTTTGAGGCTGGCCGGCGACTGACTCAATGGCTGGGAGCGGAAACAGGTATAGCTGTGGAGCCGCCGGAGTTGCGTGAACGGATAGACCGAGTTGTGGAAGTAGGGCATGCCGCAAAGCCGGTGGGGGCTGGTGGTGAGCTTGCGGTGTGCGTGCCAACTCCAGGGGTGGGGCTTCCGGTAGAGTCATGGCTGCGACCAGTATCCGTTAGCCCCGCCGGGGTAAAGATTGAATGACGACCGGCATTGCAGCTGGCAAGCTGTTACTGTTTGGCGAGCACTCTGCTGTCTATGGCAGTTCTGCAGTGGGCTTAGGAGTACCGTGGCGGCTGAAGGTTCGATTCACAAAAATACTCAAAGGCGATGAAGGAGGTGCGGTAGCGGAACGTCTACGTGACGCCTATCGACGGATTGCTATTCCGTTCCATCCTTCGCCAGAAGGATCTCTGGAGGTTCGCTCAGCGATTCCTTGTGGCGTGGGGTTAGGATCATCAGCAGCGCTCTGTGTTGCTCTATCTCGAGCTGTCGGGGTACAGGGCCACGAGACCACCCGCCTTTATCGCGCAGCTCATCGAGCTGAACATGCTTTTCATGGTTCTCCATCAGGGGTTGATACAGGACTCTCGATTCTTGGTGGTGTTCAGAAATTTACTAGGTCTGAAAGCCATGAGATTCCGGTGGCTGAGCAGATTTCTGTATCCGATCTTTTCTTGGTGGTTGGATACGTGCCTCGAGAAGGGGATACTGCTGCTCATGTGGCGGCAGTAAGAAGGCGGATAAATGCTGGAGAAAGTATAGTTCGCTCGGCTATCGATCGGTTGGGGAAGATCGCCCAAGATGCATGCATCTTGCTCGAGGTAAATGATTTTAGTCGGGCATCAAAACTTGGTTTTCTTGCTGACGACGCGCACGATCTACTCACAATCATCGGGGTCGGCTCTGCAACCGTGAGCGAGTTGTTGGAAATTGCTCGTTTCGCGGGAGCTACAGGAGGAAAGATTTCAGGTGGTGGTGGCGGTGGTGCTTTCCTCGCATTTGTCCCAGACCGCGAGACTGGTCTAGAGGTGTTGAACTCAATCGCAAAACGCCTTCCGCTTGAAGGTTCCGCCGTTGGGCTACTTCATGTAGGGATGAACGAAGTAACGGTTGTGGCTGAAAGTAAATGGCCTGATGTTGTAATTCGGCGTATCAGCCTGCTTGACGACGGACCTGGACCAACCCTAGCGTAGAGGGATGCCACGTGGAAGCCGGGCGCATAACGCTAGTATGGTCCTACTGCGATTTGGCACCGGAATAGTATTTCTTTGGTTTGGCGTTGCCCAGATCCGGGATCCTAGTTTTGGCATGGCCTATCTGCCGGAGGTAGTCTACACCATCGGCAACGCCATCAATCTCGCGAATTTCGACCGAATCTTTGTTGTGGCACACGGTGTTTTTGAACTGGGACTAGCAGCTGCGTTGATCGTGGGGTTCTTCACGAGATTGGCGGCTCTGTTGTTGGCTGCTCAGCTTTTTCTGATTGTCGTCATCGTTTATATCCTAGCTGGTCCCGAAATGGCAGTGAGAGATTTTGGCGTCCTAGTCGCCACCCTATCCATAGCAATCAACGGTCCGGATCGAATGGCAGCTGACAACTGGGGTAATCGTCGATCGTAGATAAGTATTATATCAATATATAATTATATAGAGAAGGTTTTTCCTGTTTTTAGAGAAGCAGTTCGACTTAGTTCAGTGATTCGATAAGCAACCGCTGATTACTACCGTCAGCATCCATCAGGTAGAGCTCGACAGATCCACCACGGTCAGAGCTGAAAACAATAGTATTGCCGTCTGGTGACCAGCTAGGAAAAAAGTCCTGATCGTCATTACTAGTCAGCGCGAGCATGTTTGTGCCGTCGGTTTTAACGGTGTAGATGTCCAGGTCACCGTCATGGTTAGCAGAAAATAGAATAGTTTTCCCATTGGGAGAGAAGGATGCATCGGTTGAGACTGGCTGTGTGGATGCTTGAGATGGAGGGATCCGCGGAAAACAGCCCACAAACAGTAGGCCACTAAGAAGTGTAATTACTACACGCCCCACAAACCCATTAGACATAATACTAGAGCTCCGGAGGCTACACTTTTGCCGTCGGATGTTCCAGGTTCTTCTCCCTATCAGCGGGTGTTCATGGTCAATTCAACTTCTGCATCATGTGTTAAGAGGTTATGTCGAGTGCATGCTTGATGGTACTTAAGTAATTGAAGTATTCAGATGTAGTTAATTACAATCTGCACATGAATCTTCTCGTTGCAATTGGTGATCGTACTGCGCGCTCCGGCTGGCGTTAGACGTTTCTTGGGGTTTTGTTTGTTCCCGCGGGCTGGTTTGGCTATTGGATTGGTACTATTCTTGCGGAGTTCATTGATCAGGGCTTCAGCAGGGGCCAACAGTCAGCATCCGGTCACTCTTATAGTCAACAGCGAACTTTTACTGTCTTTAAAAACGAACTAGTCGGGTCGAAGATATCTAGGATTGGTATAGTACGAATGTAGTAGCTAAGCTTTAACAGGATAGAATGAATAGGGAGTCTATGGACTTAAGCAATATCATTGATGAACGTGTTTGCACCGTGGCGTTATCGTCCCGTAACAAAGAGGATTGTATGCGTGAGCTGGCTGACCTGGCTTGCTCGGGTCTTGACGGGGTCACCTCTGATGAAGTGCATCGGGCGTTATTGGAGCGTGAGGACGCAGGCTCGACAGGGTTTGAACGAGGGGTGGCGATCCCACACGCGCGGTTGCCGCAGGTGCAGCATTTCGTGTTTGGGGTAGCGTTATCTAAACACGGCATTGAATACGACAGTATCGATGGCAAGCGCACGAGACTGTTTTTTTTACTGGTCGGTCCTGATGAGGATCCACAGGCATACTTGAAGCTTCTAGCGAAGATTTCTCGTATTGGTCTTAATCAACTTCTGCAAAAGGATTTGCTTTCTGCGCTAACCAGACGTCAACTAGCTGATACGGTTGTTGCACATCTTCAACCGCTGGAAGTGCCATCGTTGGGTAACAGTTCGTCTGTTGGCGACCGGCTGCTATTCGTGGTGATATACGAGCTGGACTACTTCGATGACATCGTCACGTTGTTTCTGGAGAGAGGAATCCGCGGCGCTGCCGTTCTGGAAACTAAGGGTGTGCGAGGGATGCTCACCGGCATACCGATCTTTGGTGACTTTCTGAATTTTCTGGGCGAGAAGAATGATATGAGTAGAACTATGATGGCCGTCGTTCCAGCTGGTGAATTCGATCGGCTGGTTGCTGAGATTGAGGAAATTACGGGTGATTTAGACACCCGATCGGGTGCGGCATTGCTAGCGGTGGACCTCTCGTTTAGCAAGGGATTGTTGGGGCAATCCTGATGGCTACTCAAGTTCGTCCGCCGCTCGCGCAACCTGGGGAGACCCGTACTATCATCGCCTGGACTAAAGAGATTGGAGACACGGTTAAAAGCGGTGAGACAATTTGTGAGGTTGAGACTGATAAGGCGGCGGTCGAGATCGAATCTCAGACGGATGGTATTTTAGTAGCGCAGTTGTTTGAGGTTGGAGATGAAATCCCCGAGGACGGACCGATTGCTTTGATCGGCGATGCCGGCGAGATAGGTGCTTCACCGGAAGTAGATGAATCGATCTCAGATGAGATAGTGGAGGAGCGGGAGTTGCCCGCGAAGGCCCCCTCTGAGCTGACGGCTGCTTCGGAACCAATTGCCATTAGTGAGGCTGATGCGCGTCAACGTATTGCGGTCTCGCCACGAGCACGTAACCGTGCGGAGGAACTTTCTGTGCCACTGACTAGTCTGACTGGCAGTGGGCCCGGTGGCCGCATCATTGAGCGGGACGTGTTGGCAGTAGCTGGCACGTCTAAGCCGGAAAAATCACCACAGGCTATGCCTGGATTGAGTCCTGCTGAACAATTAATTCCGGTAAAAGGGGCACGCCGGATAGTTGCCGAACGTATGCACGCTTCTTTGCGCGATACAGCGCAACTGACCATGACCGCGTACGCTGATGCGACTTGTCTCCTGGAGTTGCGCACTGCCTTCAAGAATGCAGATCCTAAGTTTCAGGCGGATGGGATCACACTTAACGATCTGATCCTCTTCACTGTGACCAGAACTCTTCTGGAACACCCTGAGCTCAACTCTACTTACCGGGACACTGGTGGAGAACTGGAAATTGTTCGGCCATCAGCCGTGCACTTAGCTTTCGCAGTTGACACTCCGCGTGTACTAATGGTGCCAGTGATACGTGACGCGGATGGGCTGCGCTTACGTGACCTTTCCGTGCGTACTTTCGAAATGGCGGAGCGCTGCCGTAGGGGGACTATTACTGCAGAAGAGTTGTCCGGCGGGACTTTTACCGTAAGTAATCTAGGCGCTTTCGGGGTCGAATCATTCACCCCAATCTTGAATCCACCACAGGCTGCTATTCTGGGTGTCGGTTCAATAGCATGGCGTCCGATTAGCGCGGAGGCTTGTCAGCAGCAGCTTGCTCTGTCTCTGACGATTGACCACCGGCGCAGCGACGGTGCTCCAGCGGCTCGGTTTCTACAGACGCTGTGTGCTCGTTTTGCTGAGCTGGATGTATTGTTGGCGTTGTGAGTACTGCGCGCGCAATTCTCAGTCTGATTGGCAACACACCACTTGCTCCTATTCGCCACAGTATTCCTGGTGTGGAGGTGTACGCCAAGCTCGAATATTTCAATCCGTCTGGGTCGGTGAAGGATCGTGCGGTCAAAGGAATGGTTGAGCATGCCTTGGCTAAGGATTTGCTTGATGGACGTATACTGATCGAGGCGACCAGCGGTAATACAGGTATAGCCTTTGCTGTAGTGGGGGCAGCGTTACAGATAGGGGTCCATATTTTCATGCCAGAGAACGCTTCTCTTGAGCGTAAGCGTCTTCTGGCCACACTGGGCGCGACAGTCACCTATACTGATCCTCTGGAGGGGACTGAAGGTGCTCAGCGGGAGGCCAAGCGACTAGCGGAGGCAGAGCCGGAACGATACTACTATCCGGATCAGTACTCTAACCCTGCTAACTGGCAGGCTCATTACCGAGGTACTGGCCCCGAGATTTGGGAGCAAAGCCGCCGTCGGGTTACCCACTTTGTTGCTGGCCTAGGCACCGCGGGAACGTTCGTTGGCACCTCTCGTTTTCTGATCGATCAAGGCGTCCGCTGTTCCGCCGTACAGCCAGATACACCACTACACGGTCTCGAAGGGTGGAAACACATGTCCTCTGCGCGCATCCCTCCAATCTACGATGCAGAGCTCTGTGCCGACCCAATCGAGATCTCTACGCCGGAGGCGTACGATTATGCGGTTGCGGCCGGACAATACCTGGGGATGATGCTTAGCCCTTCTTCCGCTGCTAATCTATCTGCTGCTCTACGGGTAGCACGTCAGGCCGGATCAGGATCCGTGGTAGTGACAGTTTTTCCTGATAATTCGCTCAAATACCTTACAGATGAATTTTGGGATCATCATGGTCAGCGTCTCTCAGACCCGTTCGCGTGAAATGGCGCGCGCCGGCGAGCGCGCCTATCCTTACGAATGCGTGGGAGCGTTGTTTGGCAAAAGAGATGTGGGGGGGCTGCGGATTACGGAGGTGATGCCAATCGACAACAAGTCGAGAGAAGATCGTCGCACCCGCTTCCGTGTGACTGACCGTGATTATCTGTTGTGTGAGCGTCACGCCAGCGATAGTGGCCTAGACTTGCTCGGGTTCTACCATTCACATCCTGATCATCCAGCCGAGCCTAGTGCTACAGACCTACGCTATGCTCATCCTCATTTCTTGTATATTATTATATCTATAAGAGAGGCGGAATACCACGAGCCGATGTGCTGTTTCCTGCTCAACGATGACGGCGACGCATTGCGGTATGAACCGATGCGCGTCTTTGAGGATTAATTCATGCCAATAACTATCAACATACCAACACCTCTGCGTCAGTTTCTCAGCGGAAAGTCCATTGTAACGGTCGATACAGCAACAGATGTTGCGGACGTATTGGATCAGCTGGCAGCTCTCAGTAGTGAATTAAGGAAGCACTTGCTTACTGATGAGGGCAAGGTGCCTGGATATGTAAATGTGTATGTCAACGAAGACAGTATTCGGGACCGAGACGGTGAGAAAACTCCGGTCGCTGATGGCGATGAGATTTCCATCGTACCGTCGATTGCTGGCGGCGCGGATTCTCTTAATTCGGAAGAACTGGCACGTTACAGCCGGCACATAATTATGCCGGAGGTCGGCAAAGACGGGCAGCAACGACTTAAGGATAGTTCTGTGCTTCTTGTCGGAGCAGGAGGGTTAGGCTCTCCGCTGGCGCTCTATCTCACTGCGGCTGGCGTGGGACGGATTGGTATAGTCGAGTTTGACGTTGTCGATCGCACCAATCTACAGCGTCAGATTCTGTACGGCGAGTCAACCGTTGGTAAACCTAAGCTTGAGTCGGCTGCCATAAGGCTTTCCGATCTTAATCCTCATGTGCAGGTCGAGTGTATTGCCCAGCAGCTCTCGTCTGAAAATGCGCTTTCGATTTTTTCTGACTACGATGTGGTGGCGGATGGCACCGACAACTTCCCGACTCGTTATTTGGTCAATGATGCCTGCGTTTTGACGGGTAAGCCTAACGTCTACGGCTCGATTTTTCGTTTCGAGGGACAAGTGTCAGTGTTTAATCATGAAGGGGGACCGTGCTATCGCTGCCTTTATGCGGAACCGCCACCTCCGGGGCTGGTTCCTTCTTGTGCCGAAGGTGGCGTATTCGGTGTCTTGCCTGGCATTATTGGAACTATTCAAGCAAACGAAGTGATCAAGTTGCTTCTAGGAATTGGCGAAGTTAGCAGTGGTCGATACTTACTCTTCGATGCTCTTGGTCTTTCGTTTCGTGAGCTTCGCCTTAAGCGTAATCTTGACTGTTCTGTGTGTGGTGAAAACCCTACGGTGACAGAGCTTGTCGATTACGAGCAATTTTGTGGTATACCTGCTAGTGGAGTAGCTGACGACCAGGAGGAAGGAGTACCAGAAATTGATGTGCATGAGCTTAATAGTCGTCTGGATAACGGATCGGAGACGGTCCTTATCGACGTCCGGGAGCCGTTCGAGTATGAGATCAGCCGCATAGAACAAGCACGGCTCATTCCGTTGGCTGAGCTATCGAGCCGACTCCCTGAGCTATCAACGGCCGACTCTTATGTCATCCATTGCAAGTCTGGCGCTCGCAGTGCGAAAGCGGTTGAGCTTATGCGTTCGAACGGGTTCAGCGATGTAGTTAACCTATCCGGGGGTATCAACGCTTGGGTAGAAGAGATTGATCAAGATCAGACGAGCTATTAGTTTTTGATAGTTGTGAGCCTGAAAGATCCCTGGTTAATGTTGCATCACGGTCAAACTTGCTGCTGGTGAAGTAAAGTCGGCAGAATCCTTCATACCCGCTGTAAAAGGGGAGAGTACGTTTCGATGGGAAAGAGTCTTTTGGACAAGGTCTGGGACCTGCACTGCGTAGGAGATCTGTCGACCGGTGAAACACAACTTTTTCTGGGCCTACATCTGGTGCACGAGGTTACCTCGCCGCAAGCGTTCGCCATGTTGAACGAGCGCGGACTTTCTGTACGCCACCCAGAGCTTACTGTAGCGACAGTTGATCATATTGTGCCTACTGACACGGTCGAGCGTCCATTCAGTGATCCGATGGCCGAGCAGATGCTGGAGCATCTAGAGAGAAACGTTGCTGAGCATGGAATCCGTTACTACGGGCTGGGTCATCCTGAACAGGGGATTGTACACGTAATAAGCCCACAGCTCGGGCTTACTCAGCCCGGTATGACAATAGCTTGTGGTGATTCGCACACTTCAACCCATGGCGCATTTGGCTCTATCGCTTTCGGCATCGGTACCTCGCAAGTGCGTGATGTATTAGCTACTCAAACGCTGGCGATGCGCAAGCCAAAGCTGCGGCGCATTAGGGTGGAAGGAGATCTATGTCCAGGCGTCTATGCAAAGGATGTGATTCTTTCGATCATAGCAACTCTTGGCGTCAAGGGAGGTATCGGCTACGCGTATGAGTATTCCGGGTCGACCATTGATGCGCTAGACATGGAAGGGCGTATGTCAATTTGCAATATGAGTATCGAGGGAGGCGCTAGAGTAGGCTATGTAAATCCTGATCAAGTCACTTTTGATTTTTTGGAAGGACGGACAAATGCGCCGGCTGGCGAAGATTGGGGACGCGCAATCTCATTTTGGCGATCGATGACCTCAGATGAGGACACAGTTTACGATGACGAGGTAGTGCTAGAGGCGGCTGAAATCGAGCCAGTGGTAACCTGGGGCACCAATCCGGGAATGGTTACCGATATCAATGGTCGGGTTCC
>CAZTZA010000034.1:19365-20556 GCA_964618015.1 uncultured Spirochaetaceae bacterium
CAGTCAGCGGCGGTCACTGACGAAATTCCAGATCCAGACCGTATGCCTGACGAACAGCGCAGCGGGATGGCGGCAGCGCTCAGTCATATGAGACTACGTGCAGGAGTTCCAATAGCTGGTACGCCGGTTGACGTTGCCTTCATCGGCTCGTGTACTAACAGTCGCATTTCCGATCTGCGTGAAGCAGCTCGGGTGGTTCAGGGGAGGCAGGTCAAATCCGGGGTTAAGGCGTTGGTGGTTCCCGGGTCTCGCCGGATTGCCGAGCAGGCGACTACCGAAGGATTGCGAGAGGTGTTTGAGATGGCTGGATTCGAATGGCGTGGCGCTGGCTGCTCGATGTGCCTAGCGATGAACCCGGATAAGCTTCAGGGCTCTCAGATTTCCGCCTCTTCATCAAATCGTAATTTTGTCGGAAGGCAAGGCTCTCCCCAGGGACGTACCCTGCTGATGAGTCCAGCCATGGTTGCGGCCGCGGCAGTGCAAGGTCAGGTAACTGATGTGCGCGAGTTTCTGTAGGCTAACTGAATGAATGCAGATGGCCGTATCATTACTATTTCAGGTAGCGGCATACCTGTGCGTGGCGATGATATCGACACTGACCGTATCATTCCGGCACGCTATTTGAAGTCAGTTACCTTCGAGGGATTAGGAGAAGTTGCTTTTCAGGACGAGCGGGTTGGTGGTGACGGGCTACGTAAAGCTCATCCCTTTGATGAACCTCGTTATTCGGGTGCACGGGTACTTTTTGTGAATCGCAATTTTGGTTGTGGTTCTTCTCGTGAACACGCTCCACAGGCACTTTTTCGGTTCGGAATCCGAGCCATCGTCGGCGGATCGTTCGCCGAGATATTCGCTGGCAACTGTCTGATGATTGGTCTTCCGGTGGTCACCTCGGAGTTTGCTGGCGAATGGCAGGACCGGATAGAGCAGATGCCAAATACGACGATACGTATAGACATCGAAGCTAAGACGCAGTTGTTTCGGGTGCATGGGATTCGACCGCAGCTCTGCTTGCCAATGATGCGCAGATTAGTATGACTGCTAAGCAGATTCCCTATCTTCAATGGCGGAGGGACTAGTGAGCGATCTCAATACTCGCAGCCGGTTAATGACCGAGGGGGTGGAGCGCACTCCTAACCGCGCCATGCTCCGGGCTGTTGGTTTTGCCGACGATGATTTTAAAATGCCGAT
>CAZTZA010000035.1:0-20164 GCA_964618015.1 uncultured Spirochaetaceae bacterium
ATCTTTCAGCGGGCCAACTCGTTTGTTAATTGCGGCGGACTTCCGCTGTCGGGAAGCGCGACGACGCGTTCGCCTCGCACTACGACTCCAGCGCTCGATCTGCTTGCAAATGACAGCGATGGATTCCGAGTGCAGGTCCGGTACTGCGTAGTTTCGTCCCAGGATTTCGACGTGTTGAGTTGCCACTGACAACCAGCCCCAGTTCAGCCAGGCTGCTGTCTCGCGCTTACCTGGTCAAGGAGGCAGTAAATGCTCGGATATTTGATGATTACCGCGTAGTTGGGTGACGTCAGCACAGGGAGCAGCAGGCAGGTGAGGACGCAGAGGGCGCGTATGGTCGACAATGGCAGACCTTTCATAACGGAACTCACGAGTAGAGAGCATAGATCCGGAGTAGGGTCAGGAAGAAACCTCCACTCACCAGGTCGTGTGTGGTGACTAGCCAACTGTCGCCGGCAGGATCAGAGGGATAGCGCACCCTCCCCCACCGACTTTCCGTGGCAAGACGCCCGTCACGAGAGACGTCGCTTTCACTGTCACGGATTGTAGAAAAATTGTAGAAAAACTCCTGCCTTCTGAGGAAGCTATAGCACCTCCAGGACGCTCAGGACACGTCAGCTGATAACCCAGAAACACCAGATCACGCTGAAGATTGCCTCGTAATGAACAGGTCAGGGGTTCGAATCCCCTTTCTGGCTATAAAATAGTATTAATGTATAAAGGTATTCCTTCTCCGATTTAACTATCTGTCGTTGCCATCTATTCTTATTTATTGAGAGAAGTGATTATTTCCCGATGCCTGTAGACCTATCTGGCGTTAGTTCCTCATTATTTTTCTTTTTAGCCACACTGAGTAACGCAACTTCATCCTGGCCAAGATATCAACGTGATCTTAGACGCTTAAAGTAACAGGAAATTTCGAAGAACCGAACGGCGTAATGCATAGAGAAGCAAAATCCTAAGAACATATGACTCGATTTGTATCTACGTAAATATTGAATACTTAGATATTTAAAAAATATATTTATGTTAAATTATTTATTGTAAATAAAACGCCTCGTCGAGGTATCCTCTTCTTGGTTATGTTCCCATCTTCATCGCGCCAACGTTCAATTTTTCTGGCGCTGATTCTTCATTATGTAGTGATGGGAGGCGCCTGGGCTGCTGTCGGAGCTCTAATTCCACGGATGATTCGTGATCTTGGCTGGGCCTATACGGACGCTGGTCTTATATTGGCCGCTGGCGCGGCAACATTTGTGCTAATGACAACGGTCATAGGGTAAGTCAATACGATATTTGGAATACGGATTACCGTTGCCATTGGGCTTGTCTTTGAGGTGGTTGGATTGATTCTGTTTGCAGAATCTCCAAATGTTGCTATCGCAGCCATGATCTATGGACTTCTAAGCGCTGGCGGCGGCGTAATGGAAGTATGCGGAAACGACCTGGTTGTCTCTATGGAAAAAGAGGGACGAGGCCAACTTATGAATCTAAGCCACTCAGGGTTCGCATTTGGTGGGTTTGCGGTTCCGTTACTTCTATCCCAATTCCTCTTGATTGGCGGAGACTGGCGGCTGGTATACCGGGTAATCGGCGTCGTAATGGTTATTGTTGCCGTGTTCCTATTTTGTCGTCCTGGATTAGCAATGAGTGGAACAGTTCGAACTTTTGATAATAACAGGATTGAACCGAGAAAATATGTTCAACGTGGTCCTACCTTGCTTGTTTTGCTTCTGTTGGCGATGGGCATATATGTTGGAATTGAACTTGGGTTGTCGTCCTGGCTAAGTGAATTCAGTGTGGCTGCAATCGGTGGTTCGATCCCTCAAGGGGCACTTATTGTATCAGTCTATTGGGCGGGACTCTTTGTTGGACGTTTTGGCGCAGCAATTTTCTATCGCGGCACAAATCATCTTCGGATGATAGTCATGCTTTCAACAGTTACTGTTTTAGGTCTTTTTATTCTAAATATTTCTAATGATATAACTTGGACATTTTTAGGTTCCCTTGTGGTCGGGATGGGTCTTTCAGCGTTATATCCATTATTTATATCAGTTGCTGGGGTTGAATACCCGAAATGGCGAAGCCAATCTATGGGTTTAACTAGCGCTGGAGGCGGTATTGGAGCCATGTTTCTACCTTTGTGGATCACTTCAATTGCTGAAAATTCAGGCATGCAACGAGCGATGTTGATATACCTATTTCTGGCCATAGCGCTCGGATTTCTTTCGGCAATAATGGGACTAATGACTAAGAAAAATATTCGGAAGTAACTGCTCTTGGAATGACATAAGATTTTATAGTTAGGGATGAAAAAGTAGACAATTGGAGATTGTAGCTGAGATATTTCGTTGTCAATTTAAAATATTTTTGGAGGAATTCTTCAGTGTCTATTAAATTTTAGGAAATAGCTGTGAAGATATTGCACCCGTAGGGTTATGTCGTTTATCTTGATATCGACGTTATTATTTTTATTAAAAGCCTTTAATCCGACTTGATTATACTCGTTCCCAAGGGACGTCTGGCGGCCAACCATCCAATGAATGCCTGGTGGCGACGATAGGTTCGACCATAGATCTTAGGCGCGGACGCTTAGAATTTCTTAACTGAGGGGCTGGCTGGAAGACGTTTGACTGCCAACGTTGAAGCGAAGCGAACTGGAAATAATTTTGAGGCCAGCTCGCATACTTCAGGGCGATATATCTCCTGTTAGGATGTTCGGTAAAATATACGGCATGAAAAAGTGTTTGAGAAAAAAGAATTACGTCTCCAGGATTTGTTTCAATGATGTATGCAGGAATTTTTGAACCATCTTGACCGAAGAAGACAGGACTCGTTTCGGTGTGCCTCTGATTGAATGGGAGGAGCGTCTGGTGTAGAGGTTCGCGGTGTGAACCCGGGATTACGCGTAACGCTCCATTCGCTTTCGTCATTGGAGAAAGGTAGAGCATCACCTTTATTCGAAGATAGGTTAATTCAGCTGCGCCTGGACGGTCAGCATGCCAATGGTGAGCAGAAGGAGAACCAGCTACGCCATAGTTACCTTCAGAACCGCAGAAAATTAGTTTTCTTCCTAGTATTTGTTGGAGTCCATCAAATAAGCGGGGATCATCAATTAGTGATATTAGAGTTTTACTTCTTTCTACAAAACGATCCTGCTGAAGGGAAGTGTCCGGTTTTGGCGGTCCTCCGAAGTCGTTTTTCCATAATCTGTCGGCTACGTTTGTAACCTTTTTCATGGTTGCCTCATCAAACAAATGCTTCAATTTAATGAAACCAAATGCATTGAAGTAATCCATCTGGTCCTGGGTAAAATTTGGAACTGATTCCATGACCCCTGCACGTTATCTTAGTGAAGTCTGTTTTGACAGGAGTGAAAACATCTTATCTGATATAGTGATAGAAATGGTTACGGTAGAATCTTCTTTCGAAGAATATTGGGAAAGGCTTTCACAGACCGTATCTTCCGCAGTAAATTCCGGACGTATAGGTGTTCCGAAAGCACTCCGAGTTGTTGTTCACCTGCAGAGCAGGTCTCATGGTTTAGAAGACGCTATCCAAGAACAGGCTGCTGTAGCTGTGCGTCGCAGTGCAACTGACTGGTTTAACGAAGAAGTTGATAGAGAATCCGTAGTGGGTGAGCCAGGAAGTCCTACTGGTCTACTAGTTCGCTGGAGTGGTGGACAAAGTGCGCTCTTGTTGATCAGCGCTGGCATTTCCCGTATTGCGGGTAGTTTAGTGCTCATGGGGTCTCACGGTACAATCTACCATCGGATTGAATCTAATCCGATTAGATCCACTGAAAGGGGCGATTGATGGCGGCCCATCGTATTGTGGCTCTTGGTGGTAACCGCACACACCTAGAGGGTTATTCCCGAGAATTTGCCGCGGACCCCAGATGTGAGATAGTTGCCGTAGCCGACGAGAATGGTATCTCTGAGTACAGGAATGGTCTTAACCGTTTACTCGCTGCTGAGCTGAAGGTGCCTTACCTGTCCTTATCCGAAGCATTATCGATCCCTGATGTGGACATAGTGATTAGCTGCGTTGACATTGAACGTCGGGCAAGGGTGGCGAAGGAAGTGCTTGCCTGTGGAAAAAATCTTTATCTAGACAAGCCGCTTGCTGGATCAGTCGCTGATGCAGTTGCAATTGCAGATGCTGCAGACGCTGCTGGTGTGGTTACCCAAATGCTTACTACTATTCATGCTCCGTGGGCTCAGGAAGCTAAGTCTGCGATGTGTTCGGGAAAACTGGGGCGAGTCCGTGCAATACATTCTGACATGTTGATGGCTAAAGGACGTCCGGGGACAGTTCCGCCCGGAACTATCAGGAAAGAACAGGGTTCCGATGGCATGTTCACTTATGTGACGGCAAAGAGAGAACTATTTGATATGGGGATTTATCCCGTATCGCTGATTTACTGGCTAACCGGTAAGCGAGTCACTTCGGTAAATAGCGTTACAGGTAATTACTTTTTTGCTGAACATGCGGAAGTGGGAATTGAGGACTATGGGGCTATGTTGCTTACGTTAGAGGATGGTACGGTTGCTACCGCATGCGCGGGCCGGATTGGTATGCCCAGTCATCCACAGGTTGGAGAACGTCGTATTACTATGATAGGAGAGACTGGATTGGCAACTTTTGCCGCAGCTGAGCCACATATCGAAATCTACAACACTGAACCAGTATCCAATTCAGCAGCGGTTCACCCTTATGACCCTATGCAAATGTGGGGTTCTACTGCCAAAGAAACGCAACCACCTCCTAAGAACCGATGGCTTACCCTCGGGAAATCTGAGCGATCAGACGTTGCCTGTTTTCTCGATTGCTTGGAATCAGGACAACGCCCACAGGTTACTGCACGCGACGCCGTCCATCACGTTGAGGTTCTCATGGCTGCATATGAGTCAGCGGTAAGTGAGGAGACTGTCTACCTCTCTCCGTGATAAGTGGTGTCATTTTAGGGATTGCATTATCTATGCCAGTACTTGAATAGACTCATTTTTTCGTGACTGAGCAACGTGCATTTCTACGACTGCCGAGCTCGATTTTGCGGATTCTGCTGAAATTCATTAATTGTTTCAGTCAATTAATTTGACAAAGATAATTGTATAGGTACCTGAGCAATATATACGTATAATTTCATTTCATTTATTCGAAATAAATTATTTTGAATAAATAAAATATATATTTTATCAATAGTTATATTGAGGCGTTTTTTTCCTTTCAGGAAGCACCAGGACTTTCCGTAAAACCTGATTGAAATATCGTTTTAATTGCTATGCTCATAGGTAAAAAATGCGTTTACCAATAGGACATCGCATCCTGAAATAGGTTCGCTAAAATTTTCTCATTAAATGGACGAGGGGAGAGTTTTGTAACCCGGTGTTGGGGTAGTGTGCCGGCAACCAGGACAGGAATATCTGACAGTGAGTATCCAACGGCCGAAAGTCCATTTGGCATCATAGTGCGCTTCATTAAATTAATAATCGCATTCGCCGTTGCTTCGCCAGCATCACTCGGACTGATTCTCGAGATATCTATACCCATCAGCTCCGCTACGTGTAGATCTCGTTCTAAGAATGACAATGAGTTCCAGCGAAAAACAGCCGGAGCGTTCAATATTACGGACATACCATGTGGGATAATCGGATGATCATTAGGGTAACCGGTAGGGTAGAAGTCCCGCACATTGCTCGAAACTGGATAGGACATACCATGAGGCAGGTGACAACCGGCATTGCCGAATCCGAATCCTGCAAATGTTGCCGCTAATAGCATTTCTTTCTGACATGCTTTATCTCCCTTAATTGCTTTTGGAAGGTTAGCCACTACCATCTGAATCGCTTGGGCTGACCACACGTCGCTCATAGGATTACTGCCTTGGTAGGAAGGTCTGAGTCCAGGATTTGTGGGGGCGGGTCTATGGGTAAACGGTAAGGCAGTAAATGACTCGATAGCGTGACTGAGAACATCTAGGCCCGTACACGCCGCTGCCAACGGCGGTAAGGAACGAGTGTTATCAGGGTCAATAATTCCAACGGTCGGTTTTAGTGCTCGGTGCGCAATCCCAGTTTTTGCGTTTAACTCCTCCAGATCAAAAATGGCTACTCCTGTTGTTTCACTCCCGGTACCGGCTGTAGTCGGCACTGCAATGAGTGGTTTGAGGGGACCCGGAACCGGTTTTCCACGACCTACCGGGTGATTAACGTAATCCAGAAAGTCGGCTGGATAAGTATGGTATAAATTGGCAGCTTTAGCGGTATCAATCACAGAACCACCTCCCACAGCTATGAAGCCGTCATATTGCCCCCGGTCCGCCTCTTGAATGGCTTCGCGAAAAGAACGATCAGTAGGTTCAACACGGACTTTGTCAAAAATCGTTGACTCGATGCCAACGTTGTCCAAAGCGGTTAAGGTAGAAGCAATTTGTTGACCTTTTACGAGTGTAGGATCTGTTAGAACCATGACTCGCTCTATACCTAGACGTTGAGCTTCGAAACCGATTTCATTAATCACACCCGGACCGAACTTGATGTTCGCAGCCTCTAGGGTAAATATGCGCTCGAGTGTGGGAGATTCTTGCATGGTCTATAATCATAGAGAGAGAATTTGGTGCCCGCATCCCTGTTAATGACATACATCCCCGGGCCAATAAATGCCTTGTTGCGCAGTATTGTTGTCTTGGACAAACCTAAGACCGGTGACTTTACATGAAACGCCGTAAGAAAATTACTTCAGTGGTTACATTGCCACGAGTAGCTTTGCTGTTAGGAGCCGGGGCAATTACGCTTATTTTTCTTCTGATTTTCTTGCCAGAAAGTATTCGAGTAAATTCTTCAGGTGCTTTAGTTAAAAAGATTTACGAACCTGCTCAGCCATCCGTGGAATGGAATGAGAGTACCTTTCCATCGACTCTCGTAAGTCCCGAGCCACGAACCGGAATAGATTTAATCCCGATCGCGATTGTCGTAGATGATGCTGGACACAATGTTGCAGATGCGGATGCTTATTTACGCTTCCCTGGCAAGTTGTCAGTTGCAGTCCTTCCTCAGCTAGCATTTAGTGAGGAAGTAGCTGCCAGAGCTTTACAAGCAGGCAAAGAAGTCATCCTTCATCTTCCCATGGAACCTGAGGGCCCGTCTGACCCTGGACCTGGTGCCATTAGAGTCAGCTACGATACAAATGAAGTAATAGAACGTCTTGAGGTGAATTTTAGCTACGTTGTAACGCGCGGGGTGAATAACCATATGGGATCACGAGCTACTGCAGACGCTCGTATTATGAACATGGTCATGGCCTATCTGAAGAAGACTGATCGGTTTTTTCTTGATAGTCGTACAACTCCCGACTCAGTGGCTTCCGATGCGGCAACACGCCACGGAGTGCCTTTCCTTAGCCGCGATGTTTTTCTTGATGTGACCGCTGACGAAGAGACCGTCAATGCTGCATTCGATCGAGGGATGACAATCGGTCGTGAGAAGGGTAGTGCAATTCTCATTGGTCACGTCACAAACCAGGTTGTGGTATCCGTTCTTGAACGTCGTATTGAGGAAATAGAAGAAGCTGGTTTTGAGCTAGTTTATCTCTCCGAGCTTCTTCCCTAATTGTTGTGATTAAATGAATAACACATTAATTCTGGGAATTGAAACTTCTTGTGACGAATGTGCTGCGGCAGTAGTTAGTGATGGAAAAAAGATCCTTTCCAATGAGGTCGCTTCTCAAGTTGAGGCACATCGTCCATATGCGGGTATAGTTCCGGAGATAGCCTCAAGAATGCATATAGAATGGATCGACGGGGTGGTCGCGAGGGGATTAACAGCCGCAAATTGCAGTCTCTCCGACATTGATGCGATAGCTGTCACTTGCCGTCCTGGATTGATTGGTTCGCTTCTAGTCGGTGTCACATACGCAAAAGGACTTGCATTGGCAACCGAAAAACCATTAATAGCTGTAGACCATGTTCGAGCACACGTTTACTCACCTCATATGGAGTGCGATATAGAATATCCCTATATAGCACTCTTGCTGTCTGGCGGTCACACGATGGTAATTGATGTGAGCGGGCTAGATCAGTGGAAGGTTCTCGGAACTACCGTTGACGATGCATGCGGGGAGGCGTTCGACAAAGTTGCTAAACATTTCGATATTGGCTTTCCCGGAGGTGTGGCCATTGAACGGCTTTCCAGCGATGGAAATGCAGAAGAATATAATTTTCCGTTACCATCTCTGCGAGACAAACGGAATAAATTCGACGTTTCATATTCGGGATTAAAGACTGCTGTAATACACCAGCGGGAACAATTTCGGGAAAATAATGCAAAACCTGAATTACTTGAGGACATTGCAGCTTCCTTTCAAAAAACCGCGATTGATATTATCCTTAACCAAGCAATTTCAGCTGCTCATATCTATCGACGAAACCGGATAGTTGCATCCGGCGGGGTAGCTGCAAACAAGTATCTTCGACGTAGACTTGCATCCGAAAACGATATAGATGCTTTCTTCCCGGATCTTTCACTCTGCACGGACAATGCGGCAATGATCGCCGGATTAGGTTATCACGCCCTCAATAGAGATGGACCGACAAACCTCTCGTTCAACGCAGAAGCTCGGGTACCTCAATTTCGCAAGGATGGATGAGGTAGGCTGCCGCTCGTCAAAGTTCTTGTATTTTCGAGAAACTATTGGTTGACAGAATATTGATTATCGGAAGAAAGGGGGCGTATAATAGCGGCCCCCGAAAACAATTTGTTATAACAGATGAGAAGTAAAAAATAAAAGAGCAACGAAACCTTCCAATTAATTATGTTATAGAAACTTTGGGGATTAGTTGTTCGTTCAATAAGGAAAATCGTCAAGTCGAAGGCGGCCAACCAGAAGAGGCTCACCATATAGATCTATGCCTTTGTCACGACCGTAACTTACAACATAAACAATAATATCTATGATGCTTCTCTCAGTAATTGCAACAATTGCATCTGTCGTTACATCTTGATCGTTATCTTCGTAGCTATCTATAGTCGAAAATCGTCTACAGTAACTGAGGTCGTCGGCGACCCCCCTACTGACGACCGTAAGGTCATCTGTCCATGAATAATGAAGATGAGGCTCAGAATCCGTCTCCGTTGAAAATGTAAAATCTAAGAAAACCGTGTGCGGAGAATCAGCGGACGAAATATCAATTATAGGTGGGATATGATTATTACTATCACACCCGCCCATCAAAAACATGCGTCCAAATGCAGCGTGCAATTCGTCATGGTGAAAAACGTCCGGAGTAGCCTCGCTTACATTTACTAGCTTGTAAAATATTTCATAACCAAGCATGTTGGGGTATCCGTTTTTCGATCCATTAAAACTTAATGTTCCTGGAATTACTCCAACAAGTGGCCCATAGGGTGTCGGTAGGATCGACGGCGTCGGAAGACCGCAGCTACCAGTTATCAGAGGAAGAATTAAAACTGCAACCGATGGGATGAGCCGCCTTCTATGTCTGAAAATGCGCAACTATCTATCTTCAAGTGCGCCAGAAGCCCGCAAGAAAATAAGCCGATTACGAGCCAACAAAGACCAGTGACTACTAGCGTAGAGACTTTCTATCTCAGCATAAGTATCCCCTGCCGCTAAGGCCTCACCTTGCTTTTCTTGTAGGCGGCCGATGGAAAAAAGAGCTCTTGGACCTGCCATTCCTTCAGGATAAAGTAATGCTACATCACGGTATAAGGTTATAGCCCGAGGATAGTCGCCAAGCTCTTCCACGGCTGCAGCAGCATTGCTGAGCGCAACGGCAGCAAGATAACCTTCAGATAACTCGGATAGTCTTATATAATTGTCAGCTGCTTCCTGCCATTCCGCACGTTCAACATGACGAACGGATAACAGCTGCAGCGCTCGTCGCCCTGCATATCGATTACTATGCCTTGCTGATAGTAGCTCAAGTGTAGGAATAATTTCTTCATCAATCTGTGTTCGTTCATCGGGAGATGCTTCGAGCCATAGAGAAAAACGATCCTCAATTTCCTCAATCAGGACTGTCGAACTTTCAATCAAAGAATGCCGACGTCCGTTAACCACCAGGGTAACGATCAAGGCAATAGCAGCAGCTACTAAAACGATTAGAAGTGGAACCCATATTTTAGCAATTATACGAGTTACAACATCAGCAGGACGCTCAACTACCTGATCTTCTGTTTGAATTTCACTCATTTATTCGAGATCTCCAGTTCCTTAATCAGCCGGGATAGATACGTCCGTTGGATTTCCAACGCACGCGATGTAGCGGTTTGATTCCAGCCATTAGAGTCCAAGGCTCCTTGAATGAATCGCCGTTTATAACCCCGCACTGCATCCTTTAGAGTCTCTCCATGGTACGTGTCGATACTATCTTCAGGCAAGATTGTTGTTAAAGAAAGGTCGTCCACTTGGACGTTTACATCTGCTGTAAGTACAGCACGTTGCATGACTGCCTTTAGCTCAAGGACGTTTCCTGGCCAACGATGTGCCACTAATGCCTGCACAGCGTCGCTCGTCAATGTTAGTTTGCCGCGGCCCGAACTATCACAGCTCTGCTTCAAGAAATGAAGTGCCAAGGTCTCAATGTCATCAGTGCGTTCTCGTAACGGCGGGAGGTACATCGGCAACACATTAAGTCGATAGAATAAATCGCGCCGGAATCCGTTACGCTCGACCTGGCTTTCTATATCATGTGAAGTAGCTCCTATAACACGTGTGTCGACATTTCGAGCGGTTTTGTTTTTAGGGAGGTACACCCTTCCGCTCTGTAGTACGCCTAGAAGCTTAGACTGAAGGTCTATTGGAAGTGATTCTATGGCTTGGAGCAATATTGTGCCACCGTCAGCTCTCGTTAACCCTTCAAACAACTCTCGTTCTAATACTTGTGATGGGACTGCAGCGCAGTTAACTTCCTCGAAAGGTCCATCACGCCGAGCTGATTCAAAATGAATAAACTGAGCAAACAGCCTCTTTCCAACACCACTCTCCCCTAGCAGCAGTATCGTTGATTCGGTAGAGGCCGCTCGACGTGCCACAGACACCTTTACCTGCATCAAAGGATTAACGGCTACGACGTGAGGGAGTTTTGACAAATCAGCCTCCGATAATGCGTGGGAAGGATTAGTTCGAAACAATCCCTTTTTCCCGCGCAAAACTATCTTACCCTGAGTTCTTTTCTCGAAGCATATCACCTAACGATACGGTATCGTCACTGTCATTGGAGTGAGCATATTTTACCATTTCCTGACGTTCTTGCTGTTTAATTAGCTCCCGTACGGAAAGAGATAGACGCTGATTCTTGGGGTTTATCTCCAATATAACAGCTTTAATGGGGTCGCCTTCCTTCAGAGCATTCGAGGCTTCTTCGTATGACGTGTCCGGGGAGGCCAGTTGATTCTTACTAATTAGCCCCTCCAAATCGCCTTCCACACTCA
The DNA here is from genome assembly GCA_964618015.1 of uncultured Spirochaetaceae bacterium. Taxonomy (GTDB): domain Bacteria; phylum Spirochaetota; class Spirochaetia; order SZUA-6; family Bin103; genus CATQHW01. Next base: position 11,454 of record CAZTZA010000035.1, read on the forward strand.
CGAGCAAGCCAAAATCTGCTTTGCGACTAACTGTTCCAGTAATCTGGGACCCCTTACTGTAAGCACGGGCCAGAGTAGTCCAGGGGTCTTCGCTCAATTGCTTAATGCCCAACTTGATACGACGTTGACGCAAGTCAACGTGAAGCACCATTACCTCGATCTCCTCATCGACTTTAACAATAGTAGAAGGATCCTCCACCCGGTCAGTCCACGACATGTCTTCAGCGTGCAGCAGTCCATCTATTCCTTCTTCAAGATTGATGAATGCCCCAAAGCTAACCAAGTTGCTGACACGAGCCTTAATTCGACGTCCTACAGGATATCGTTCTGCAATTTCATCCCACGGATTCGTCAGGAGTTGTTTGAGCCCAAGTGATAGCTTAGCGTACTCTAAGTCGTAGGCGAGTACTTTGACTTCCAGTTCATCGCCGGGAGCCATTAGCTCGCTGGGGTGTTTCACACTCTTTACCCAAGAAAGATCGGAAACGTGAACTAGACCTTCGATACCGTCCGCGATTTCAACGAAGGCACCGAAGTCGGTTAGTTTAGTTACCTTGCCCTGAACTGTATCCCCGACCTGAAACCGTTCCTCGAAGGTTGTCCAGGGATCATCAGTGAAGTGCTTCAAACTAAGGTTAACTTTGAGAGCTTCGTTATCGATACGAATAATCTTAACCGTAAGTTTTTGACCAATTTCAAGTAGGTTGCGAGGTGAGGCAAGGTGACCCCATGACATATCGTTGACATGCAATAGTCCGTCAAAACCTCCAAGGTCCACAAAAGCACCAAACGAAGTGAAAGACTTCACGGTCCCTTCGATCACATCACCAATCTCTGCATGGCTATAGAACTGTTCACGGCGTCCCTTGATCTCTTCCTCTAGCCAATCACGTCGATTTACTACGACATTGGCACGTCTTTTGCTGAAGAGTTGTTCAACGAAAAACGAAGTCTGGAGGTTAAGATAGTCGTCCTCATTACGAACACGGATGACATCTACCTTAGAAAACGGAACAAAAGCCCGTGTGCCAGCACCCAGATCAACTTCATATCCGCCCTTAATCTTTTTGCGAATTATCCCTTGAACCGGAGTTCTTTGTTCTGCGGCCTCCTTGAGAGTACGCCAGAGAATGTGCTCCTCAGCTTTACGACGAGATACAAGGACCTCACCAGATCGGCTTTCCTTCCGCAGTAATACTACGTCCACCGCTTGGCCTACTTCCGGGAGCTCGGAAAACTCGGCTACAGGAACCCGTCCTTCAGACTTCAGTCCTACATCGATATATACCAGCTCGGAACCAACTTCAATAACCTGACCAGACAACAGCTGTCCTTCCTCAACCGATTGAAAGGAGTTTACGTACTCTTGTTGAAGACTGCCGTCAACTGGAACGCTGTCGCGTTGCTGATCTCTATCGCTCACTAAGTTGTCCGCCAAAGCCTATACCCCAAGGGTAACGAAGGAAAAATTCGGACATTAAATTGATGAAAATACAAGAGCAAGAACCGTGTTGCAGAGATCGATTTCATCTCAACCTGCTGCTTACGATAGATTCCAGACTGTCACAGACCTCAGAAACGGTCAAGTCCGTAGTATCCAGGCATAACGCATCAGTCGCTTTTGATAGGCGTCCCCATTTTTTATTGCGGTCTTCTGAGTCCCGTGCGTTAATCGCACGAGCAATAATATTCACGTCGCCGCCTTGCTGGGCCTGTCGTCGGCGTGCACGTTCAACCAACGCCGCATCTAAGAAGACTTTTGCTTCCGCATCCGGAAACACCACGGTTCCAATATCTCGTCCCTCGATTACGCAAGGATCAATGATCGCCGCTCTTTGCAATATCGCATTAACACGCAAGCGAACTGACCGCATGGCTGCATGAGCAGAAATCCACTTAGTGACATCTGGACCGTATAGGATGCTACTCTCGAGCAGCACCCCATCAACGTAAACTCCGTGGTCATTCATAGTCATCTCCACTTCAGATAATACAGAGGACACGGCATCTTCCTTCGCCGGGTCATAACACCTGCTGAGAGCAACTGCTGAGGAAGCCCGGTATAGTTGACCAGAACTCATCGATCTAAATCCTAAACGGTCTGCCAGGCAACGGGCAATAGTAGATTTACCAGAAGCCGCAGGTCCGTCTATAGCAACTATCTGTTTGCGTGTCTGGGAAACCATGCAATTTCTCTGTCAACAAGCTGACGGCGGTGACGAGTATCAATCGCATTGAGACCAGCCGGGACACTTTGCTCATCATAGGTCGGCTTAACCGTAAGGTCTTCTGATATCATCAGACTCCGGCCATAGACCATTAGTCGACTATTGCAATGCAGGAGATCTCGACCAATAGGCCCTTAGCAAGTCGATTAATACCAACGGTTGCTCGTGCGGGCAGGTCTTTGCTGCCAAAGTATTCACGGTAAACTGTATTCATCTCAGCATAGTCTCGATCAAGGTCGTCCATGTAAATATTGACCATCATTACGTCGTCAAGTTTTCCTCCGGCAATCGCTAAAATCTCCTTGACATACTCGAGTGCTTGCCTAGTCTGTGGCCCAACTCCCCCAGCCACTGGATCTTCGTTTGCGTCCCAGCCTAACTGGCCAGACACGAATAACATATTCCCTCTTTTTGTCCCGGGGCTATATGGCTTACCGGGCGCCTGACCGAGAATCTCCTTCATTATTGATACCTCCTATACTCTTATGTATCGTCGTAAACAGGGGCAATCTGGCGGCAGTTCACCGTCTTTGCCGCCCGCAGACCAATTGACTTCACCAACGTAGATTGTTCCAGCCGAGTCTAACCACATACTATGAGGTGCGTAAAAGTCGTTCGGCGAGCAAGGGGAATGTCCGCCTCCCCAACGCGCCAACAACGCTCCCGTGTCAGAAAAGATGGAAAGCCGTCCTCCGATGGCGTTGGGGTCTGGAGTCATCCAAGGGAACAAACCGCAGCGGAGACCTTCTTCGGCGACGAATACAGTGTCGTCATCGTTGATGAATAGATCAGTCGGACGGATGATATCAATCCATTCCTCGAGAAAGGTGCCTTCAGCATCAAAGATTTGGATGCGATTGTTCTCCCGATCAGCCACAAAAACACGCCCCTTGCTATCAACATCAAGGCCATGTGGTAAATGAAATTCCCCGGGACCTGAGCCAAGGCTGCCCCACGAAAACTCGTACTCGCCGGCAGATGAAAAAACATGCACGCGAGCGTTACCGTAGCCGTCGGTGATAAAGAGACGATTTTCCCCGTCAGAGATGAGGTTAGTAGGCATATTGAATGGCTCAGTTGCTCGGACGATCGTACGGTAATCCATTCCTATTACGCCGCTGTTTGAAGGCTTGCCACTCTCCCCCATTCTCATTATCAATTCACCGTCCAAAGTGTACTCGGTAACGGTATGGTCCTTGTCATCAGTCAGGAACAGTCGATCATTAGGGGTGATGTAAATTCCATGTGCCCGGACGATCGAACCCTCGCCCCACGAATGCAGAAAATTACCATCTTGATCAAAAACGATTACTGGATGGTCTCCCCGATTAAAGACATATACGTTGTCAGCAGAGTCAGTAGCGACACTAGCTACCTCCACGTACCTCCAGCCGTTTGGGAGCCGACCCCATTCAGGGTCAGGGCGATACTTGAACTCCCCCTCACCTATAACGAGGCTAACTTTTGTGTTCATAAAATGAATAGAAGAGTCGACGATTTCGGCTCAAATAATTGAATTAATTTGTCAACTTGGTATCTCTCTTCCGCAACGCGGTTGTGAAAAGAAATCACCATCCCGTAGCCTTTTTGCGTTCGAGGAATAGCGACTCAACATGTTTAATGTCATGTTCTGCCAGCTCTCGTTTCAGCTGAGTTAGGTGAGGCATGCCAGCAAGTTGTTCGAGGTTCCAGTCACGTACTAACTCTCCACTCTGAACCTTTCTCAGCATATTACGCATTTTATCGCGCATATCTTCGTTAATAATTTTCGGGATCTGAGTAAGTCCAAGATAGACTGAGGTCGGAGACCCTGAGGTATCTCCCACTCGCCCCTGAGTCAGCGCCTCTGCTATGAACTGTAGTTCATAGAAAGTCTCGGAGAATGCCTTCTCGGCGGAGAATCCAGCCTCAACTAACACCTCATAGGCCATCAGCATCATCGGTGCAATCATGCTAAGTCCTGCAGTTTCAGCGAATAGGTTTACTGCTACCTCATCTGCAAACGTCGACTCGACACACCCGAAACGCAGCCAACCCATTCCGAGAGCTAATGCCATAACGATGTCACGTGCCTTACCAGAAGCGTCCTGATGAACGCCAAAGGTTCCGTAAGTTCCCTTCCCTTCAACGTAACGACGACGACTGATCTCGCCAAGGCAGGCAGGAACGCATAGGACTACATCTACAAATGATGGAGGCCGAATAAGGCCAAAATGGATCGCATAGCCACTGGCAAAATCTAAAACCTGTCCTTCGCGAAGGTTGGGCTGTATGTGTTCGATATAGATTTGCCGTTGATGTTCGTCCGGTAATAGTACCAACATAATATCTGATCGTTTGACGACGGAGGATATGCTTGCGACCTCAAATCCGTCCTTACGTGCTTTTACCGCGTAAGGATCGTCAATATTCCCAACTATTACATTCAGCCCGGAATCTCGAAGATTTTGTGCCTGTGCGTGACCTTGGCTGCCGTAGCCCAGACAAGCGATCAATTTACCATTGAGGTGTTCAAGGTTGGCATCTTTTTCTAGGTACATCTGATCGCGCTTAGCTTGCTGACCCATACGTAGAGGCTTGCATGGTGCTTGGCGGTGGTCAATCTCAAACCGAGTAAACATCGAATTGATCATTAATGTCCGACCTTTTATGTTGCCTTGATTTAATGTTCCGATTGAAATAGAGACGAGACAGACTATGTTTGGAAACACCTATCCGGTCTATCTTCTTTATTCATGGCAGCTGACCTTATGACGGTTACCTGAATGCAATCCTGAGGCTAAGGTGTGGGAGTACAAGAGGGATAGCAAATGCGTTTATCGGCAGCAGCATGGTCTTTCGTCGGCACAACGTTGCACGAATCTGCCCGAATGTGGCGTGCGTTAGGTATCGACGCCATCGACCTATTGGCTTCGCCAGGATCTTTGGTTGATGCTAATCAGATTGTAGAAAACCCTATTGTTCATGCCCGCCAAATGAAAGCGACCGGGTCTGATCTGAGTAATCTGATATTTTTTCCCGGCCCTTGGTTTGACAATCCACCCACGAACACAAAAGACCCTGAGGTGCGTAAGCGTTTGAAAAACGTTTACGCCCGAGTTTTTGAGTTCTGCAACGAAGCCTCGATTCCCTCAGTCATCATAAGCCCCGGAATAGACCTGTCTGGTTCTACTCACGAGGAATCACAGGCATTATCGATTGATGTGCTCAATTCTTTAAGCATTCAGGCAGCAACAAATGGGATAACTCTAATGTTCGAGCCACACGTCGGATCAGTAATGGAGAGTCCAATTGAGACTTTAGCATGCCTGCAGGCCAATCCTGATCTACGAATCGTACTCGACTACTCACACTTCTTGGTCCAGGGCTATATCCAACAAGAAGTAGATCCGTTGGCGCCTTTCTGCGCACACGTACATCTCCGACAAGCTACGAGGGGACATATTCAGACGCGTTGGGAAGATGGAACAATCGACATAGAAAACGAGATCTCGCTGCTTAGAAAGCACGGATATTCAGGTTTTCTTGCTCTGGAATATGAATTTGATCCGACATGGCTCAAGATGGATGAGGTCGACGTCGTCACCGAATCAATCAAGATGCGCAATGCTGTGCGCCCGCTGATTTAATTAATTCGCTGCCGTAGTTTCACTGTCAAGAAATTGGCAGCAATAATTGTCCGATGCGGCTGTCGAGGGGTATTGCCCTCTGCATTGCTTGTCATTTCTAAAACCAACTTGCAGTCACACAAAAGACTGCTGGCGACAGATCAAATTTCAGCCAGATTAGGCCAGTAGCACTGGTTCTTCTATGGGGGGGACTTCCTTTCGAGCCCCAAAAACCATGCTACCTCATTATCCTCAAGCATACGGTGTTGTCCGGAATCGAGCTTATCGAGAGCAACCGGTCCAATTCGAACACGATGTACTCGACTAATTTCAAGGCCCTCCGCTGCGAAGACATTTCTAATTTCACGATTCTTCCCAGTCCGCAAGGTCAAAAGCACTTCGTCAGCAGCGCAACGGGTATATCCATCTAATTGATAAGTTTCACCATCAATAGATACTCCCAATTGATATCGTCGTAGTACGTCTTCTGGAATAGTTGCGCCGTCAGCGGTCTGGACCAGATATTCCTTCTCGACACCAAAGGATGGGTGTGCAACTTGATGTGCAAAACGCCCGTCATTGGTAAAAAATAAGAGTCCGCTGGAACTATAATCTAATCTTCCAACACTGAAGAGCCTCTCTTGCTTTCTGCTTTGGGCAGGAAGTAGCTCCACGGCTCGTCGACGTTTCTGAGGGTCATGAGCCGTGCAAACGAATCCGGGCGGCTTATTCAGTGCAATGTAGCGTTCGGACATAGGCTGTTGGACGGTGCTCCCGTCTACACAAACCTGGTCTCCAGGGAAAACTTTTGTCCCAAGGAGAGTGACGATTGTATCGTTTACCGTTACTCGTCCGGCAACAATTAGCTCTTCAGATGCACGTCGAGACGCAACTCCACCACGAGCAAGATAGCGTTGAAGTCGCATTTCAGTCGTGCTGAAACCGGCCCTCTTCCACTTTGTCCAACTTAGGCAGATCGTTGATAGTTTCAAGGCCAAACGATTCTAAAAAGCGATTAGTTGTACCAAATAACGTTGGCCGACCGATGGAGTCTTCTTTATAGCCGATTGGGCGAATTAATTGTCGATCAGTCAATAGTCGGATCATAGCGTCAGCAGAGACTCCTCGCATTGCCTCTACTTGACTTCGCGTTACTGGTTGGGAATAAGCCACGATCGTCAGAGTCTCAAGCGCAGCACGTGATAACTGTTTTCCGGAGTCGTTACCGTAGTGTTGACGGAGTTGTTGCCAGAGTTCCGCCTTAGGCATAATTGAATAGCTATCGGAAACACGGGTTATCTGTAGCCCATGTTTCCCAGAAGCATAGCGTGATCTAAGTTCGTCAAGGCATCGTTGAATTTCTTCGACCTTTAGTCCGGTTACCCGTGCTATCCGTGCTGGTGTGGCTGGATGGCCTTCCAAAAGAAGTACGGCCTCTACAATTGGCACGTTCCTTGCCAAATCTTCTGAAACTGCCCCCTGATTCTTAGTCACGGTTTCAGGGGGTAGTTCAGCTGAATCCGGAGCTCCCTCTTTTAGGCTTGTGCCATGGACGTCCTGAATAAATGAGTCAGAATTGTTTATCATACTTTGCAGCCCTCTATTGATATTTCTGAGAAAGGAGACCTCTGGATAACCCGCGCCCGCCCTGACTTGACTACTTCTAGTACGGCTAGGAGTACGCAGATCAGTTCTACCACGGACCCAACTCGTACTAACGTTTCAAACTGAATCTTAGCCTGATGTTCCAGTCGCTCGTACAACAAAGTCACCTTCTCTGCCACCGTAACCCCATCGTCCAAGTCAAAGGGCAACTCAGCCGTCATTCCTTCCCACAAATCTTGATAGAGTTGCAGTAAAACATCGGCCGATTCTGAAGAGTTAGCGTTACCTTGATCGATGTCGTCTTCAAACACGTCTTGCACCGCATTTACTCGACGCTCAGGGACAATACTCCATTCCATAGGATTGAATTGATCAGCAAGAGCGTCACCTAGCATACGTAGGCGTTGATATTCAATAAGTTGTTCTATGAGAATAGATCTAGGGTCCTCTTCATCCTCTCCATCGCCGATAGATACATCTGGCGGCAAGAGCAGGCGGGATTTGATGTGAAGAAGCGTTGCAGCCATACGATAGAATTCCGTCGTACGCTCCAAGTCCAAATCCTCAGAACTATCAAGGAAGGCCAAGTACTGTTCGGTGATACTAGCGATTGGGATATCCCAAATATTGACTTGGGCACTGCGTACCAGATGCAAAAGCAAGTCAAGAGGGCCTTCAAAATCGTTTAGGCTATACCGAATTGGAACCCCTGATTCCTTGTATATGACTTTTTGTTGGTTGATCGCTCTCTCCCCTCCCTGGAAGAACGTCCGTCAGGAATTAACCCTCAGGCCTCTCCTATACCATTACCAGCGACATGTAAAGTTTTATCAGATTGGGCTGATTCAGCCGCGACTGAGTTTTCTGCAATAGCAGTCGGGAATAATAACTCTCGGACTTTGCTTTCAATCACAGAAGCAACTTCTGGCTGCGACTCAAGAAAAGCTTTAGCATTTTCACGTCCTTGACCGATGCGCTCGTCACCGTAGGAGTACCATGTGCCGCTCTTTTCTACGATATTTTGCTGGAGGGCCGCCTCTAACAAACTTCCGGAAGCGGATAATCCGGTGCCAAACATTATCTCCAATTCAGCGCGGCGAAACGGTGGAGCAACTTTATTCTTAACTATCTTGATGCGAACACGATTCCCAATTGCATCTTCGTTGGTGCGCTGGATCGTTTCAATCTTTCGTACTTCAAGCCGTACCGAAGAGTAAAATTTCAGTGCATTTCCGCCGGTAGTGGTCTCTGGGTTTCCGAACATAACGCC
>CAZTZA010000036.1:0-16818 GCA_964618015.1 uncultured Spirochaetaceae bacterium
ATCGATAGTGGGTGGCAAGCGAACTGCCAACCCTAATGGTCGGCCTTTAGTACGCCCAACCTCGTCCAGGCCGGCACGAGTTTCTCGTATCATACTGGTCATCAAGTGAGAGTTGGTTTGCTCGTCCCCGTACTTGAAATAGCCTGGAACACGCAAGAAGTCGAACAAGAACCCGGTACAGTCGTACCTTTCACACACTTCTATAGCTATGTCACGTCGAAGTGCGCGAACTTCCTCATGAGCGAAGTCCTGCATCCAAGGGAGAGCATGCATGCCCGGCTGGTCTTCCCAGCCGGCGGCTCCATCCTTGCCGATCAGTAAATCAGGGCGTTCTTCGTAGAAGCGGCTTCCGCCTAGCCTGTAGGTCTTTCCTCCAGTCCTTTCTACAGTACGATCCGTGTGTCCGAGGTGATGCCAGTCGTTCATGCTCAGTCGAAACCAGAGGTCGATGCCAAGTCGACGCGCTTCATCTACATGAAGACCTAGGGGGTCTATACCTGCCAACCACGTGCGTTTGATATTCTCAGCATGGCGCCAATATTTAACATCGCCAAGAGCGGCCCCGCGCTCGTAGCGGTCTACTATATACTCCATACGCGTTTTCTCAGAAGGAAATGAGCAGACATAGCCAGCGTCTGGACCGAGGCCCAGGGCACAAGCGGCGACCGGGGTGCCTTCCAAAAAGCCTAGATGGGCGGATCTTACAATTTCTGGAGCCATAGGAGGGTTATGAGTGGACTGGAAAGGGTGGTTCTGATCCCACATAAGGCGGTATGGCCGATCCAAACGTCCCTGAGGTTTACTCATCCAGTTTCCTCCTCGATAGGGTAATAGGTTCTTACTCAATGACCCTATCATATGATTCTTCTGAAATCTCGCCTTGTTCTCTTCGGGGATCAGTACAGTGAGTCTCCGGCAAAGGAGCAGATTTCATGTCTACATTACTGTGATAGCGTCAGAAGCCACCGTTCCGAGATCAATTTTCCAGGCTTTAAGGAGCAGGGACAGGCTCCGAATTTAGGTTTGAACTTTATACGGAAGAAACGAGGAAAGCCGAGTTGTCAGAGGAACTATCCTCGTGCAACATCGGTATATTGGATAATCTCAAGCTGATTACTATTCTTATGGAAGAAGGTTGCTCTTCGTGATCATACAGGACGGAAAGACTCAACAAGGACTTATTCCGATCGTCGACACCCATCAGCATCTTTGGGACTTAGAGTTGCTGAGACCGCCATGGCTTGCGTCGGTAGATGATCTTTTGAACCGTAGCTACACGGCGGAAATCTACGATCATGAAGCGCAAGGAACAGGAATTGTGCAAGCAGTCTACATGGAAGTTGACGTAGCAATTCCAGATAGGCCCCGGGAGCGCGAGTTAATTTCTAAGCTCTGCATAGAGAAGGAAACATGCACTGGTGCGGCCGTGTTCTCGGGTTCCGTTGATGACTCTAGTTTTCTTGACGAACTGGTGGATATCGGTCGGCATAAATCCTGTCGTGGAATCCGTCAACTTCTGCATCCCCCAACCGTTGCTCGCGGGACGCTACTTTCTGAACAGTTTTCCTCGGGTCTCACACGATTGGCGGATGCAGGTTTACTATTTGATATCTGTATTCGACCACGGGAGCTTGCTGACGTGATACATGTGGCTAAGAATCACCCGAACAACACGTTTGTCCTTGATCACTGCGGTAACGCGGATCCGAAAGTAGTGTCGGGTCAGACCGGAGCCTCTGAAGATGTGGTTTATGCGCATGAACGGCAGCAATGGCTTGATGACATGGCCGGAATTGGCCAGGAGAGCAATGTGGTCTGTAAAATTTCTGGTATCGTGGCTCGTGCTGAATCAGGTTGGGCTGCGCGTGACCTATCGCCAACGGTAAATCACTGCATCGATTGCTTTGGCGAGGATCGTGTTGTATTCGGTAGTGACTGGCCGGTTTGCGTGCCTACAACCCCATTGTCTGGTTGGGTTTCGGCACTTCGCGAGATCGTTAGTGATCGATCGGAGAGGCTACAGCACAAGCTATTGTACCAGAATGCGCAGCGCATCTATCGTCTATGCTAACTTGACCTTAGCTTGGGGGGTGGAGTCATCTCCTAGTTAGGATATCGTTTAAGAACTTCGCGGTCTTTGGGTTTATACACTCTCGAATAACGATCACAACGAGGTGCAGGTTGGTGATTATTACTCTGTTTTCTAACGGACACATGGTTACTACGGCCAGCGCTGACTGATTCATATTTGGATTAAATATTGGTCATCCCGGGGTAGTTGTTCGAGCTATCAACTGTTTATTGCTGCCAAGCTTTTTGTTCCCGGTAAATAAGTTTTAATGATCTTTCCGCCATTCCACGAATAGAGGTAGGACTTCGGACGGTATTGCCTCTCGTTGCCGGCGTTCAGCAGCAGTTGATGCATGTGTTTGACCGGACGTACAGCAGCTGCGCATCATTCGCGCAGCGCATGGGTCCTTATATTATCCGTCGACTGCTGATCATGATACCTACGGTGGCCGTGATATCGGTACTCACCTTTATTGTGGTTGAGCTGCCACCGGGTGACTATGCTAGTCGCTACGCAGAGGGTCTAGAGCTCCGAGGACAAAACATTGATCCTGAAACAATTCAAGCGATTCGGGAGTTATACCATCTAGACGATCCCACGGTCGTACGTTTTTTCCGTTGGATCGGGAAGATATTTACCGGAGATTTGGGATTCTCGATCGAATTCGGTATGCCAGTAGCGGAGGTGTTCAAGGACCGGTTTCCAATTACCATTCTTCTGTCAGTAGTATCCATGTTATTCACTTGGGCAGTGGCCTTCCCGATCGGTCTATACTCGGCTGTGCGGCAGTATTCGTTTGGCGACTATTTTTGGAGCGTTGTGGGGTTCTTCGGGCTTGCGGTTCCGAATTTCCTTTTGGCGCTTGTTTTGATGTATTTCTCAGCAAAGTATTTCGGTGGAGCTATTGGGGGCTTACACTCTAAGGAATTTGAGGACGCCGCCTGGAGTTTACCGAAGATCATAGACATGACGAAGAATCTATTGATTCCGGTAATTGTGATAGGTACGGCTTCAACGGCAGGTCTAATCCGTATCCTTCGCGCAAATCTCCTGGATGAACTGAAGAGGCCTTATGTGGAGTTGGGACGTGCTAAGGGGCTTACCGAACGCCGCCTAATCATGAAGTACCCGTTGCGTATTGCGATTAACCCATTTTTGTCTGGAGCTGGAAGCATCTTGCCGGGTCTAATTTCGGGTGCAGTGATTACTGAGATTGTGCTTGATCTCCCGGCTATGGGGCCAGTTTTCCTGCGCGCGGTCCGTGCTGAAGATATGCAACTGGTCAGTACTTACATGTTATTACTCGCTGTCCTTACAGTGGTCGGAACCTTAATCTCTGATCTTCTGCTGGCAGTAGCAGATCCACGCATACGTTATGACTAGGTAATGGTGTATTCATGAGTACCCTGGTTACAGAGACGCCGGATCAGGCTGAAAAAGATAGGCATATCTACGATGCTAGCCAGTGGCGCCTGGTATGGAGCTCTTTTCTTAAGCACCGACTGGCGGTTGTGGGTGGAGTCATTATTATCGTGGGTTATGTCTGTGTAGCGTTTGCTGATTTCTTAGCACCGTACGATCCGACGCGTAGCGCCTATGTCTCTCCGAGCCAGTCTAACCAACTGATTCCCCCGCGGCTTCCCCGAATCATCAGTCCCGAAGGGAGACTGAGCTTGCCTTACGTCCATCCGCTAATCGAGAAGAGGGATCCAGTGACCCTTAGGGTTACTTATTCCGAAGATCGCAGCGTCAGCTATCCCGTTCGGTTCTTTGTCCGTGGAGAGCGTTATAAGTTGTGGGGGTTATTCCGGTCTGACCTTCATCTATGGGGTGTAGATGGAGACACTCGTCTAAACTTATTGGGGACTGACCAGAAGGCTCGTGATGTATTTTCGCGCGTAATCTGGGGTACGCGTATATCACTGAGTATTGGTCTGGTTGGAGTGATGCTTACGTTTGTACTAGCAATTATTCTGGGCACAATTTCTGGCTACTACTCTGGATTGGTAGATATCCTAATTCAGCGGGTCATCGAAGTGTTAGCTAGCGTGCCGACGCTACCGCTATGGATGGTATTGTCGGTAGCCATTCCGTTGAGCTGGTCGCTGAATGAAGTGTTTTTCGCAATCACTGTCATTCTGGCCCTGCTATCGTGGCCAGGATTGGCGCGTACCGTACGGGGTAAGGTCTTGGCATTGCGTGAGACTGATTATGCAATTGCTGCCCAGCTCGATAATGGTTCCACACGTCGAGTGATGTTTGTACATGTGATCCCCGGGGTAATGAGCCACTTGATCGCATCTTTGACGTTGGCGATTCCTGGGATGATTCTCGGTGAGACTAGCCTTAGCTTCCTAGGGCTGGGCTTGCATGAGCCGGTGGTGAGTTGGGGAGTTATGTTGCAGGATTCACAGCAGTTGCGCACGATATTGTTTGCACCATGGCTGCTATGGCCCGTAGTTGCTGTCGTAATCTTTATTTTAGCTTTTAATTTTGTTGGAGATGGGCTGCGCGATGCAGCTGATCCTTATAAGTCATAGACTCAGTTCCTCTTCTCAACTTGTATCGGATGAAAAAATACCCTACTATTTTCTGAAATTTACACAACGAGGAATATCGAATGACGAATAAAATCGTTACGTATGGTTTGATTGTGTTGCTTGCTTTAGCTGGAGCTGGCGCTTCTTTTGCGTCTGGCGAAACTGAAGGGGCCGCAGCTGGCACTGGTTCAGCGACAGTCATCACCGAAAATCATGGTCAGAATGCATGGGACCTATCTGCTTGGGAGGCGGCTACGGGACAAACTTTGACTTTGTCACAGGCACCGATGCTTGATGATATGGGACTTCCATCCTTGGAATCTCGCTTGCCAGATGAGCCACTGGTTCTTTTGCCTATCAGCAATTTGAAGAAGGTTGGAACGTACCAAGATGTCGGATGGTTGCAGGACGTTGGCCCTGTCCATCATGAGCGGGTTATGTGTCGTAAAGCTGAGCATAGCGGTCAGGCCAACCAATATTTGAGAATGTGTCAGGCTATGGAGTCGTCTAATGATGGACGAACGTGGACTATGACATTGCGTAAGGGTGCCAAGTATTCCGATGGAAGTGAGGTTACCACCGAAGATGTCGCTTTCTTTGTAGAGGACGTCGCTCAATACGAGCCATTTGGTGTAGCGGTTACTAGTGGATCCCGTCACGTGAAGGACGCAACTTTTGAGGTGATTGACGATTACACGTTCAGCCTCACCTATGAAAACACCAACATTGCTGAGGTAGGGCGGCTTGCCGAACACTACCATACGTGGTTTCACAAGGGATATCTGAGCCAGTTCCACCCGCGCTATGCAGGCCAAGCTAAGGTTGATGGAATGGCTAAAGAAGCGGGATTCGGGACGGCTGCGGAGTTTTTCAAGAAAATGATTGACGAGGGGGAAGGCGTCCCTCGGTGGAATCTTGATTTGCCTACTATGGCTCCTTGGTCGCTGAAGGTCGGTGCACCTGCCACTACCTATGTGCATGAGCGCAATCCGTACTTTCTAGCTGTCGATGCCGTTGGTCAGCAACTGCCCTATTTTGATGAGGTACGTTCCCATGCAACGACCGATCCGACAGTGCTTAAGCTACGGGCGCTGAACGGCGAATACGATTGGGCTTTCTTTCTGGGGTTGGATATCTTCCCAGCAGCTAAGACGACTGAGACTAACGAGCAGCTTATCCGTGCATATAGTTGGGGTGGTGTTCACTTGGTTGGGGGAGCACAGTTGCTCGAATTCAACCAGACTACCAACGACGCGGATGTCCGCAAGTTGATTAACAACCGCGATTTCCGCTGCGGCATATCTCACGCGATCAACCGCGAGGCGGTTGCTACCCTGCTCTATTTCGGTGCTGTATCCCACGGTCCGCTAGCACACGCCGAGACCAGCCCGTTCTATAACGAGCGTGCGGCTACGGTATGCGGCGACTACGACCTCGACACCGCTAATGGTTTGCTTGACAGTGCTGGGCTTGACCAGCGTGATGCCGATGGAAACCGTCTGTGGATGGGTAAGCCGTTTGAGTTCACAGCCACGATCCGAATCCAGTACAACAGTGCTGAGGTTGCGGATATGGTCAAGCTCAATCTGGGAGATGTTGGAATCAACATGAATATTCGCTCCACAGATGGATGGGGTGGACTACAGTCAGTGCGGAACTCTGGAGAGATGCAGGCGTACATCGGATCGGCGTGGAGCACCTATGCAACGGCTGCTCTTGAAACCGCCAGCTTCGGAGCACCTTACTCAAACCATGCTTACTTCGCACCAAAGTGGACCCAGTGGGTTGCCTCTGACGGTGCTGAAGGTGAGGAACCACCCGACACGGTCAAGGAAGGCGTAGCGCTACGCCAGCTACTGGCTACGCAAGCTGATCTGGACGATCGGATTGCAACCATGAAGAAGATCACTGATCTTCATGCCGACAACCTATGGGCTATCGGTATAGTAGGCGGTGTGAACACGATAATTACCACTTATGCCATGTCTAATGTTCCCGAGAACGATCCCGCGACCTGCTGGCATTGCGGAGATCGAGGCCGTCCGGAGGTCTGGTTCCTAGACTGAGTAAGATAATCCGGTAGGATTCCTACCAATTTTATCTAACAAGGGCGTCAGAGTTGACTTTTTTAGTCAGCTCTGACGCTTTTTTATGTACGTTCTTTTGAGGATGCGATTTCTTTTGCCATCACATTTCTATTTACAGATGACAGGTTCCCTTGTACCTACGTCATGCTGCTGAGGGATAGATAAGTCAGCAGCATGACGTCCCTATTAATGGCATTTTGTTCTTTTCTCTGTACTTATAGAATCATCTATAGGAAGGATCATACCCTTGTGACGGTTTGTTAGTATGTGTGAGAGTCATCGAAAATATTTTGATTACCCTTTATCTGAAAATATGTTGTATGACCAGTAGTCCATCGATGACAAATAGTAGTTTACGACTGTCTGGGAAGCATAATGTTAGTCCACTAAGGACCCGGGATAGAGTTAAGGTACTGTCCTGTCGACTGGCCGACATATGCTTGCGGTTGCCTGATATGAGTGTGAGTTTGGGAGACAGTAGATAGTTTTCTATGAGGATGGGAACTTGCTCGACACCACTACAGCGTAGTTTGCGTTAAACTGCTTTTGTGAAATTGTTTAAAGCAGGAGCTTCATCGGTCAGCATAGATCCTGGGCCTGAGCACGTCGACAACTCGATTCACGGTGTAATGACAGTCCAGGTTGAACAGCGTGGCGCGCCGCTTTTCGCTAAGGCACTGGCTCTAAAACTGCATACAGATACTGGGCTTCTTATAACGTTGGATCTGGTCTATTTATCTACGGCGCATTGTGAATATTTGCGTCGCAAGCTCCAGCAGTGTACTGGGGTCAATGCTGGCGCTATTGTTGTGCACTGCACGCATAGTCATTCCACTCCCATCCCGGAACCCTTAGATGGTCCACACCCATTCTTTGATTTGATCTGCAGATCCGCGGAGCAAGCCGGGCGTATCGCGATGGAAGAATTACAGCCGGCACGTATTGGTTTTGGTCAGACCCATGTGGTAGGAGCATCATTTAATCAGCGAGTGCCACTCTCCGATGGCGGCGTAAAGTTCACGCGCGATTTTCGGGAAGGGTTGTCCAGTGGTCGACCGGTTGATCCTCGGCTCAGCGTGTTGCGTGTAGATGCAATCGACGGTACTCCTTTGGCTGCATGGGTTTGCTTTGCAGCACATCCAAGTGTAGTCATATTCAATGCTCCTATTTCTTCGGAATATCCTGGCTATCTCACCGAATATCTTCAGCGCACGCTAACTGGTGGCGCGCCGGTTCTGTTTGGTATTGGCGCGTGCGGTGATGTCAACTGCGTACCTATGTTTGGAGCTGAACAGGACAGCCTCCAGCTAGGCAAAAACCTCGCCAGGCTTGTCGAGCCGGTCTGGCATGAAATAGATCCGGTAGTTCCTCATAGGCTATCCATTCAACAGGGTGCTGTGGACCTCCCTCTGGATCAGCCGCCAGATGAATCCATGCTTGATCAAGAGATTGCTGAGATTGATGATTTCTTGCGCCGACTTGATGAAAACCCAAGGTTGTCATGGGCAATGGGTATCAACGTTGAACCAGAGTGGCCAGTTGAACTGAAACGCAACCACTACACACCGCTGCGAGATTGGGCTGTAGCTGTAAAAGAGGCAGTAAATGCTGGCCGGATTTTTCCGAGCACCTGGAGTGCATCGCTCGATGTCTGGATAGTTGACGATCTTAGCCTCGTGTTCTACGGGGGAGAGCCGTTCACAGAGATTGCTCTGGAACTCGCGGCGCGAAGTCCAACGGCAGAGACTCTTCTGATGCCACTTGCCAACGGAGGAGAGGGCTATGTCGCTACTGACTCGGAGCGTCGTAGGGGTGGCTATGAGCCTTATACGGGTTGTAGATATAATAGGCTTTCCTCCGGGTTCCGGCCCATGCCCTATGGACTTGGCGCTGCGGAAGCGCTTATTGAGAAGGCCCTTCAGGGAATACGCAAACTAACGACGACTGATCAATTATCAGAGGGGGAAGAAGATGGCGAATAGGGCTAAGGACCGACGTGTGCGGCGTTACAGGGTTATGTGGGATCAAAATGCTGGTTTAGAGTTGTTCTACCATCCTCCGATTTCGGCTGAGCGCATCGCTCAGGCGCACTTCGGTTCCTTTCAAGGGAGACCAGTAGATGCCTACGTAGGAGCGATGGGATCTAACGCGGGTTTTACTGTTGGCTGGCCGACCAAAGTTAAAGGAGCCCAGTTCATCGTCGATCGAATGCAAAATGGAGCTCGTGTTGGACAAGTCAAGCTGTGGAGGCACGCAGAGAGCTTACGGCTAGCCTTCGAAGCTGGGATCGACCCAGAACAAGTCAAGATTGAGGAAGCAAGGCGTATCGGTGTCGATTTCTGGTTCCGGTTAGCTATGAACGATTGGCATCATTTTGGTACAGAAACGGACGATTCTAATCTCTGGTCCGGGGAGTTTTTCTCCGAACATCCTGAATACATGATCGGCGAGGAAGGTGCCAACGGTTGGCCAAAAAAGTTGTGGAATGTAATCAGGTTTATGCAGGACTATGCTCATCAGGAAGTGCGTGATCTACGTCGCGAAATGACGATAGAAGCGTGCCAACGTTATGACGTCGACGGTATGCTATTTGATTTCATGCGCTGTCCTGGCTATTTCAAATATGGTCAGGAGCAGGCCGGACAATCTCTTATGACCGAGTTAATGAGGCAGACGCGTGTCGAGATGGATGATATCGGTGATGCTCGAGGGCGTCCGATTGGCTTAGCTGCACGTGTGCCTAATACGGTTCTTGGAAGCGAGCGCTTGGGTCTAGATGTTCGCACCTGGATACGTGAGGGTCTTATCGACGTAATCGTGCCGTCGTGTTTTTTTGGTCAGGACACGGAGGAGGATATTTCCGAGTGGATCGATCTGACCACAGGTAGTGACGTACAGCTATATCCAGCGATTGAGGAGGGCTATCTATCAGGTGATTCTAAAGATGATAAGCGTTGGTTCATGGTTGACAAGCCCAACATGACCGCAATGACGAATGAGATGACACGGGCGTTAGCGGCACGGCATTGGTCCAAAGGGGTCTCCGGTCTGTATATGTTCAATTACTTTGGAACTGGAGCAACGTATAACTACGACAACCGCGATGCTTTAGACGACGTCGCAGATCCGGTGAGATTGGAGTTTAAGGATAAGACGTATGTGGTCATGAGGTCTCATGATGCTTTTCCAAACTGCTTAGAGACTCAGCACCAGATCCCAGCCGTGATAGGAAGCGACGCATTAGCGATCACAATTGAGGTTGCTGATGACGTGCGCGACAAGGTAGACCGTGTGTCGGAATGTAGGCTGCGCATCCATTTGCGAGATATGACTGTCTATGACCAAATTGAGGTCAAATTGAATAGTGAACTACTGGAGTGCGCTACTCCGATGCGGCCAGGAGCTTATTGTCTATACTGGAAGACACTGGATTGGTTGGAGTACGACTTGCGGGGCCACCTCCCGAAACGCGGACTTAACGAACTGAGCCTGAGAATGGCAAAACGCAATGAGCGACTGGCAGAAGAGTTCGAAATTACAGTCCAAGATATAGAGCTGATTATTCGTTATGAATATCCTGACGGCATTTGGCCGGAATCACCGCGTCCATGGTGAGACTCACCTGAAGACAACCGAAATTGATTAGGAGTCTTTCTTGTTATCAGGGGAGAGTGCTGCAAACATCGGTGAGTAACTACCCTGGGGGCTCATCTCAACTAATGTGTCTCCCTCAAAAATCATTTGGTGTCGTTGCCAGTATATCAATTCCGTTTTCAATTGGCGGTTTGGAATAAAGCACAACTTCACATTAGTTCCGGCATTCAACTGGTCGGTTACTATCCACGGTTCGACATGGCGGACACGCAGATCGTTATCGCCAACGCTGACAGCCATGCTTTCGTAAGGCAGCCATTCTGGCCTGCGGACCCAAAGGCTACCCTCTGCTGGCATCTTCAGCGTGACCTCACCTAATTCGGGCAGGCGGCTGCTGGTAACGGCCGCGGCACGGTCGGTCGAAAACATGAGGTTCTGGCGGGTGTCGCGTCCGTGTCGGGGCGAGCCGTGATGCATCGCTGCCCATAGACTTTGAATGCCGCCCTGGGTGACGTCTAGTATCGCGGTACCGATGCCTAGAGGATCTGGCACGTGCCGATCCGACGGGCTGGGAAATCCCCACCCGCCATCAGCATCTGGGGGAAACTCGGTTATCGCGTAGTCAGGTGCATTGTCCGGTTGGTAAACCTTCTGACCAGTAAGCCACTGGCTTGGCAAGACGTGGCTACGGATCATGCGTTCGGCTACTCCGAAGTACTCCGGTCGGCCCGATAGTCCCAATATGATTGCTGTCTGGATCATGTCGCCGGTATTGTTGATTTCGCCACGCCCGGGCACACGCTCATCTGTCAGGGTCTCGATTGACCAACCGAAGCTACTGCGGGTAGGGAAAAGTCCGACATCGAAGATACGGCGGGCGTGCTCAATCGCATCCAAATCGCCGACTAAAAGACCGTAGTCAGCTATACCGTGTACCGCCCCGGTGATCGAGTGCGTGTGGTTGCCAGCCTCCAGGGTTAAGCGACCGTCATTCGTGAATGACTCGGTCCGTGCTAGTCGAACGAAGCGCTGGGCTAACTCCAGTGCGCGGTGATCTCTGTTGACTCGGAAAAGGTAGGTCAAGGCCATTATAGAACGAGCCCGGGAGCGCGGCGGCGGTGACTCAGTTCCGTCGTGATAATCAGTGAAGCCAGGATGCTTCAAGCTAGGCTCAGTAGCAATTAGATCTGCTCGCCAGGTGCCGTCTGGATTGGTGAAATGAATCCATGAATCGAGGAGGGTGCTCAATCGTGCTCGAACTGCCTTATCGTCTCGAACGGCCCCCAACTCAGTAAACGCCTGTAATACTTCCCGTAAGTCATGAGGGTTGGTCTGACCAAGAGTGCGTGGAAATCCTATCGGATTGTCTGTGTCCTCCATAAGAACGTCACGCAGATCTCTAATGGTGGACTCCGATGCTGCATTACCAGTTGCGACCTCACCTTTTAGGAGTGCATCCACAGCTCGTCCGTAGTTGTGCGAGTCAGGTGCTTTCTTGGCCAGCTGGTTCTTACACCACCTGGTAACGTATCCCATGGCACGCGTAATTCGATCTGGCAAATCTGCTGTGGACGCAATCATCATGCCACGCTACCTACTTCCTGAGGATTCGTCGATACCTATCACTTGCACTATGATTTTGGATAGTCTCGACACTAATCCATCGAGTACAGCCACGAGTTCCATGTTACGCAATTTCAAAAACTGGGGTCATGATTTCGTGAATGCCTGAGAGGTTCTCTGGACGTGGGATGGATATTAATGGATAGCTTACGCTGGATTTGCGTAGCGCTGCTTCTATCGGCATCCTTAGGGAGTTAATCTGGAAAGTGTGGCGTTGATAGTAGGGTTTGCGATAGTGCACTTACTACTCTCATACCCTTATCCATGGAGTTTTCTTGAAAAGAAAAGTGCAATCACTTGAGGCTGTCGAGGCACTTGCCTTTGATATGTTCGGTACGGTGGTAGATTGGCGTACCGGCGTCATTAAAGCAGGTCGGCAAGCTCAGGATCGGACTGGGATCTCCGCTGACTGGGAGTCGTTTGCCGACGACTGGCGATGTGGCTACGAGCCAGCCATGGAAGAGGTCAGGAGCGGAAGACGTCCGTTCGAACTGATTGATGTGCTGCATCGTGAGATTCTGGATCGCTTATTAGCTGATCGTGGCATGCATTTCTCAGCAGTTGATCGAGCCTGGTTCAACAACGTTTGGCATCGTCTTCCAGCATGGTCCGACATGCACCTGGGACTTGAGAAACTAAAGAGAAAATTCATCGTCTGTGCACTATCTAATGGCAACGTCTCTCTCCTTGAGGATCTTGCGAGTTATAATTCGCTTAGCTTTGATCACGTCATTTCTGCTGAACATGCACGGTCGTACAAACCACAGTCTGCGGTCTATGAAACGGCAGCAGCTCGAATAGGCATATCTCCCGAAAAGATTCTGATGGTAGCTGCGCATGATGAAGACCTTCTCGGCGCCCGATCGACTGGTTTTAGGACGGCTTTCCTACAGAGACCGGACGAGTGGGGAGAGGGCAAAGGTTCAGAGGTGCCAAAAATACAGCATGATGCTGATGTAATCAGTTGTACGGCTCTTGCAGAAATACTATAGGAAACTAAATTCGGGATTGTTGCGGTTGTTCTGTATACTCCTGACCGAAAGGGACTTACGGTTAGTAAATGGTTCTCACCGTATGTCTCTAAAAATCAAGCTGCTTACTCGATCCAGAACCGGTGTACGGTTCGGTGTGAGTAAATCTCCCCGGGACGTAGTTCGACCGACGGGAACTGAGGATGGTGTACACTGTCAGGGTAGTGCTGTGTCTCCAGGCACACAGCACTCCTCTTTTCAAATTTACGTCCCCCAGCACCTATCATCGGCGATAGATTTTCGGAGGTGTAGAGTTGTACTCCCGGCTGAGTAGTAGCCACCTCCATCACACGTCCGCTGGCCGGGGAGTACACTCGGGCAAAGGTACGTAGTTGTCCTGAGGAGCCATCAATCACGAAACAGTGATCATAGCCTCCAGCCTTCTCAATCTGTTCGCCGATAAGGCAAGGAGAATTAAAGTCAAAGGAAGTGCCGTCAACTAATACTATTTCCCCAGTGGGAACTCCATCATTTCCCCGTTGTAACATTCTCTTACAATGCAACTGGAGCTCATGGTTCTCTACTGTTCCGCTTCCAGCACCGGCCAAATTCCAATACGCGTGGTTGGTCAGGTTCACTATTGTAGGGGCGTCGGTAGACGCCTGTAGGTCGAAAATAACTTCATCATGGTTAGTGAGATAGTAAGTTGCATGGACCGTTAGGGTTCCAGGGTAACCTTCTTCACCATCGTCACTAACGTAGACCATTGTAATTTTGTCCCAATTTTCGGTCTGTTCCGCGCTAGCCTGCCAGATACGGCGGTCGAAGCCAATCTCCCCGCCATGTAGGTGTATATCTCCTGAGTTACAGGCAAGGTTATGTTGTTTGCCGTCCAGAGTGAATGAGCCTGCGGCGATACGGTTAGCAAACCGTCCGATGACAGCTCCAAAGTAAGGGGTGGGCTCCAGGTAACTGGAGAGGTTGTCGTAACTCAGAGTTATTTCATCCATACCATTTCTGCCGCGAGTCCGAACTGAGTGTAGATTAGCGCCAAGTGTCAGTACGGCAATGCTTGTGCCGCGTTCGTTATTTAGCTCGTAGCGGTGGATAGGCGTTCCCCCGGTGTATCCGAATACGGTGCGTGTGATGCTCATCGCAGCTAAAGCCTCTGGTTTCAGGGTACTCGATCAGCAGCTGAGTATTACAGATCTAAGTTGCGAATTTGAACAATTGTTGGGAGATAAATGTTAACAGAGTGATTCGCAGCTATAGCGATCACTGTCCTAGCGGTGTAGGAGAATAGATGGCGGAGATGGCTTATGTCCCTATTCTGTTCTTCGCCATGGCGACCGATGCCCCTTCAAAACTTTTCTCCGCTCTTCCAGTTCATCTGCAGGTGAGGAGATCCGTCATGTCTCATGATTTTATCTTTAAGTAAAATGAATTACTGAATATCTCCTATAGGGATCGGGTTAGCCATTACCTACAGGAGTGGTTGAATAATGACGCTTACGCCGATTACTAAAAGGACTGCAAAGGCTGTCTTCCTCAACCAGTGGACTGACATTTTTTGTGCTATGGATAGGCCTATGGTGGATCCAATTATTGCGAACGGAGCAATTAAGGCGGATAGAGCCAAAGCATTACTCATATTCGAACCAAAGGTGAACGTGAGTAATGCCATCAGCAGTATGGTTGCTGGCAGCGAGACCGACCATATTGTGGCTCGGATTTTCTCAGGTGACCAATCGTGGGAATAGCCCCAGAGAGCCATAGGAGTTCCTCCCATCCCAGTAGTTCCAGCCAGGAATCCGGATGCACTCAGAGCAAGTATCGTCCAGTGGGTGCCTACATTTTCACGTAGAGATGGACGTATCAGTCCTATTGCAACGACAGCTGCGATCACGACTCCACCTGTTAATTGTCGGGTAAGGTCAGGCTTAAACTCGACTACTAAGCGCAGGATCAGGACGCCTGCTACTATGAAGGCGAAGACGATTATTAATCGCCAAACGAGGTTGCGAGTCTCGACTGGGATACGGAGTCTTCGTAAGCCGTTAGACATCTGTATTATCATAGCGCTGCTTGAAATAGATATGGCAGATATAGAATCCAGGCCAATGAGATTCAGTGCTGGAATGGATAGTAACGCTAGGCCAAAGCCGATAGTTGCCTGTAGAGTGGCAGATACGATTACGATTATCACAGCGGATGCCACGACAATCAAAGGCTCCCCAAGTAGCAAAGGTCTACGGTACCTGCCCTGGCACCCATGCAGCGAAGTAAGATGGTGCCCATCGACGTGCCAAATAACTAGTGCGCTCAGCGTACATTGTTCGAGGTGGAGTCGCTTCAGCTTCGATCCAAGCCTCAGCTCCAATAAGGTCTGGAAACTCACAGATCCAAGCTCGCTGCCATTGCTCAAGAGGATTGATCAACTGAAATATTTCTAATGCTAACATTCTGTGATCTACGGCTACACGCCGTAGATCTTCGCTATGTTCTGTATCACCGTAACCCCCACAGGTCGTCACGGTTCGGGAGAACTGCACTACCACAACACTGGATCTATCAGTTTTTAAAGGAGGAATTATCGCAGGATCATCTGTCTGTGGTTTGATCAGCTGTGGCGGTTTAGGCAGCCAGTTGTTGAAGAGATCGCGACCCAGTTGGCGTGTCAAAGAGTATTCGTAAAATCCGTAAAGACCATACGGGGGTGCCATTTCTGCTTCGATCCATGCCTCGGCTCCCTTCAAGTCTGGGAACTCTATAACCCAAAATCGTTCCCAGCGAGCTTGAGGACCAATTAAGCGAAATCCTTCCAAGCGTCGTAGTTGATAGCTAGTGGCAATTGAGAGCATTAAGTCGACGTGATCGCCTTCGGCGTTTCGTCTTTCAGCATCGCTGAGTTGGTACCAGCTGGACTGCCTACCGGTCTTAGCCAATATGACGATACTATCTCTGTCAACACTCAATTTCCTATCCATATTTTTCTTGGATTGTTCTCAACGTGGTACGGCTATCTCATAGTCATCGCGTTCCGCAGAGATAAGCTGCATAGAGCACAGCCATTGGTCTATTGCCAGTGGCAAGCCGCTTTTGGGCCTGTGACCTTCATCGATAGTCTCAAGGAAATCAGATAGTTCATGGCGATAGCCGGTGTTCCAGTGCTCATCGGCGGCGAATCTCGACCCAACCAGACCAATACGTAGACTCACGCTGAGACCACAGGCAAGGTCACGGCAGAGGGGTACTGTTCAGACATGTGTATGGTGTTGGTTGCGACCCGTGTGTGTGTATGGCGACCTATCGGCTCACCGGTGTTGGGGTTGATATCAAAGCGAGGGAATGAAGAGAAGCTCACAAGGATCCGTAGCTGGTGACCCTGTGCAAATAGATTGCTGGTGGGGTAGAGGGGTACGATCGCATGATAAACTTGTCCAGATTTCATTAACTCCGGTTTATCCATACCGTTACGATAACGCAGACGAAGTCTCCCATCGGCACCGTTGAAGCGGAACCCGTCGGGCCACGTAGCACTTGGCGGATAGTAGTCCTGCAGCATTATGAAAAGATCTGTGTCGGGCGCGTCTGAGGAGAGGTATATGGTCGCTTCGATTGGCCCTGTTATTTCCAGTGAATTTTCGAGTGGCTCGGTAGAAAATACGAAAGCATCAGCTCGTTGCTCTAACGGCATGTATGGTGGTTTACAGCCGTGCAGATCAGCGCGAGTACGTTGATCTGCACCGCCTTGAATTACCATCAGCCGCGTCAGAGAGTTTGGTGCTTCTGGTGAAAATCTGTTCGGAGTCGGCAAAATCTCATTAAGTGAAGAAGTATTGGCGGAAATAGTTGGCATTGGACTACTTGGGTCAAAGAGTGCGGTTATCTTGCCCGACATGGTCGACGGTTTTTTAGTTAGACCGCCATTT
>CAZTZA010000036.1:16828-19841 GCA_964618015.1 uncultured Spirochaetaceae bacterium
GCGCTCTATCGGCCATGAGTGTTCGCTGCGCCAGTGGCCGCCGTGGTCCAAACGTCCTTCCGCAGTCTTTTCACCGGAGCCCCCGCCCATTACAAACAGGTGAATAGGAGGATCAGTTAAGGCTCCATTATCTACGCCACGTAGATGGCAATCAAACCAGCGCAGAAGCAGGTGTTTTAGGTTAATTGATAGGTTGCCTGCTATCGGAAGCTCAGGGCCTAGATCGACGTCTCCGGCAAAACTCATGTCCATAGTAGCATCGCCATGAGTCCAGGCCCCCATCAATAACGACTGGTTAGATAGCCGCTGGTTCAAGGCCTCGTAGTTTTCAACTGTGGCTCGTGTATAAGAGTCAAACCAAGATCCAGCGTACATGGTGGGGACGTCCGCCGTGCGATCGTAATGGGCGGAAAAATTCAGACCGGGCTGTTGCCAGAACTCGTCATAATCGCCGTGCTCGTAGAGGTCTTTAGCCCATCGCTCATAAGTCGGTAGCCCCGCCAGGGGTGATTTTGATCCGTGCCATGGGAGCTGCTTAAGCCACTCGTACATCTGCTCACCCGCGCGGGTGAGATTTTCCTGCAGAGCAGGTTCTTGTTGAGCCTCACGTGATACGGTGCCGAAGGTAACTGCCCAGGTTAGCCATCGGAGTTCCAGTGCGCCGTTGTGGCGCAAACTAGAAGTGTTTCCATTAGCACCACCCTGGTTAACCCACATAGCCTTAAGGTGAGGCGGACACTCAATCGCCGCTGCATTCTGTACCCAAGCTAGGTAGGAGGTTCCATAGGTTCCAACGTTGCTGTCGCAATATGGCAGTGAAGCTACCCATTCGATGGCGTCATAGCCGTCAGCTCCCTCGTTTGCCAGCAACATGAATTTCCCTTCGGATTGGTAGCGTCCTCTGCAATCTTGAATTGCTGCCAAGTAGCCATTACTAGCAAAGAACTCGCAGAGATCCTGACTGGAGGAACGTGCGCGGTCGTAGGGGGTGCGTAATAGGATGGCTGGGAATGGGCCCGGGAGCGGCTCTCCATCGTGTGCCGGCCGCCATATATCAGTTGCCAGCCAAGTGCCATCGCGTGCAATCATACCGCAGTTGCGGGCATTGACGACGCCATAGCGAGGTGGTTCAGTGTGCATAAGTGTATCTTAGCCTTAGAGCGTGCGGCCTCAGAAGCGACGCAGTACGGCAGCAATTCTCTGTTCGGAGGTGAGTGATGTCAACAATAAATGATCTTGACTTGAAAAATTATTGGATGCCTTTTACTGCCAATAGGCAGTTCAAAAGTTCTCCACGGTTGGTAGAGACTGCCGAAGGTATCTACTACTACTCTCGTGATGGCCGCCGTCTTATCGATGGAATCTCCGGGATGTGGTGCGTTAATGCTGGCCACGGCCGTCCAGAAATCGTTAAAGCTGTACAGAGCCAGGTAGCAGAAATGGACTACGCGACTTCATACCAGATGGGTCACGGTCCTGCATTTGAGCTTGCCACTGAGCTAAAGGATGTTCTTCCTGGAGATTTGGGCCATCCGTTTTTCGTCAATTCCGGGTCAGAGGCCGTCGATACTGCTCTGAAAATTGCACTTTCTTACCATCGAAGGAGAGGCGAGGCAGGCCGCATCCGTCTGATCGGCCGTGAACGCGCTTTCCATGGCGCCGGTTTTGGAGGTATGTCGGTTGGGGGGATCGGTCCTAATCGTTTGCCATATGGTCCGTTACTGCCGGGAGTGGACCATTTGCCGCATACGCACGATCCCGAGCGGAACGCTTTTTCACGTGGCCAACCCGTGTACGGTGTAGAACGAGCTGATGCGTTACTTGATCTTATTGCTCTGCATGGTGCTGATACGATTGCTGCAGTGATTGTGGAACCAATGTCGGGCTCAACTGGGGTTCTCGTGCCGCCAGTCGGGTATCTGGAGAGGTTGCGTGAGATCACCGCGGAGTACGGCATTCTATTGATCTTTGACGAAGTTATTACTGGTTTCGGCCGACTAGGGGCGCCGTTTGCAGCAACCTATTTCGATCTTAATCCTGATATTTTGACTATGGCAAAAGGTTTGACGAATGGTGTAGTGCCGATGGGTGCCGTAGCGGTAAGCCAAGATATCTACGACATGTTCATGACGGGACCCGAAGATGGTATTGAGTTCACTCATGGCTACACTTATTCGGGACATCCGTTAGCATGCGCTGCAGCGCGAGCTTCCTTGACGATCTTTCAGCTGGATGGGTTACTGATTCGCGCTTCCGATCTCAGAATCCATTGTGAGAATGCGGTGCATAATTTGAGTGATCTACCAATCGTGGTAGATATTCGAAATATCGGACTAACTGCGGCAATTGAACTATCGCCGCTCATAGACAAGCCTGGAGTTCGTGGGATGACGGTTCTGCATCGGCTGTTCCAGAAAGGGGCGTTTGTTCGCGTGACTGGGGATACTATTGCGTTGGCACCTCCTCTGATTATCACGGGTGCTCAGATCGATGAACTCTGTGCGCTGATCGCCGAGACTATCCGGGAGGCAAGCGTTCTTTAACGGCTAGAAATACGGGGATCAGATTAAAGGCCGAGATTTTTTGCTGATGGATTTGTTGGTGCTGGGAAAAATTATATATTAATGCAGCATGTTCCATGGATATTTCCAGGTTCCGTGCAGGCATATTAAACTCAATATATTATTACTTTCCAACTTTTTACTGGAACAATGGATAAGTGTTGTGCAGCCTGGTCGATTAGATTATTCCGGTGTATCGCGTGAGGTTTTTTGGAGAGGATTTTCAACGAAGCCAGTAATTAGGCGGTTAAATTTTTTTGCTTCCGAATAGAATAGCGCATGGTCACTTTCCTCGAAGATCTCCAGGTATGCTCCGGGAATATGGTCAGCTGCGTACTTGCATCCGGGGAGTGCACCGCTGTGGCGGCCTACCGCGATTAGTACAGGAACTCTAATCGCGGGGCAGAGTGGACGCCAATCCTGAGCTTTATAGTCGGCACCTAACGTGGATG
>CAZTZA010000037.1:0-8369 GCA_964618015.1 uncultured Spirochaetaceae bacterium
CGTTTGGCGTTCAGAAGTGCATTTACCGCAGCGTTGCCTGGAGCCGAATCTCTGGTCCCGCCAACGCACGAGAGACCGGGCACCCGGTCTTGGTCCCTTCCGCGATTTTCTGGAATTCCGCCGGGTCGATCCCTGGCACTTCAGCCTCCGTAACCAGCTCGATTGTGGTAATTGTCGCACCAGCGTCAGTCGAACCTAGTGTAACATTGGCGGTGGTGCTGACGCGGACCGGAGTGTGGCCAGATTCCGATAGGTCATTGGATAACGCCATCGAAAAACAACCTGCATGAGCAGCCGCCAACAACTCTTCTGGGTTACTACCCAATCCCTCCTCGAACCGCGAACTAAATGTGAACGGGCCCTCAAAACGCCCGCCGATAGTCATCGTTCCGTTACCCGCCTTTAGGTCACCCTGCCATTCTGCTGTGGCCGTTCGAACTCCCATCATATCCCCCTATATTGAAATACTACCGCACTCCGCGGCGGCGATTACGAACGTAATCCGTAAAAATGTATTCGCCAAGCTCACCAGGCGCAGCGTAGTACGCTCGCCCATGGTTAATCTGCGATAGTCTTTCCACAAAGTCCATCAGATATGGATCCTCAGTAACCATAAAAGTAGTTATGATAATATTATATCGTCTGCACTCAGCTGCCTCGTCCAAGGTCCGGTTTACGATCTTAGGATCGAGTCCAACGGAATTCTTATAAATGTGACCATCCTCATAGATGGCAGATGGCTTGCCGTCTGTGATCATGAAGACCTGCTTGTTAGCGTGTCTTTCTGCGCGTAGGACGGATTGAGCAAGCTGCAGGCCGGCTCTCGTGTTTGTGTGATACGGACCTACCCGTAGGTACGGAATACTCCCCACATCAATAAGCCTGGCATCGTCCCCAAAGCAGGCAACGTGTAACCTGTCACGTGGATACCGCGTCATTATCAATTCTGCCAGCGCCAAAGCCACCTGTTTGGCCGGAGTAATTCTATCTTCACCATATAAAATCATGCTGTGACTGATGTCTATCAGCAGCACAGTGGCGCACGATGAGAGATGTTCGCTTTCATATACCTGGAAGTCTTGCTCCTCCAGCGTGATATCGTCTAAGCCATTACGCTTAATTGCATTACTAATAGTACCTTGTGCATCTATTTGTGTTGTCGAGTCTCCGGGTTGGTAGCTGCGTGTCTCGGTGGTCCGCTCGCCCCCCTCGCCTGTGTGAGGAACGCGGTGCTGTCCAAACCCACCTTTAACGAGATTACGAAACACAAGCTTCAACGATTCCTTGCGAATCCGTTGCTCACCTCTTGCCGTAAGGTTGTAGCCACCCTCGATATTCAATTTGATGAGATTCTCATCTCCAAGACGCTTTTGAAACTTATCCAAATCAGCGGCAGGGTTGATCATTCCTCTCTCTTGCAGATGCCTCATCCACTGCAGCACACGGTCAACGTCACCGGCCGCCTGCAAAAGCAGGAAGTTGAACAAGCTGAGCAACTCGCCGAAGGCTGCGATGGAGCCTGCCAGCGAATCGTCCCACTCTAGATAGCGCCACTGCATCAGCCGTTATCTTGTGTCATCTGGTCAAACATCGCCCTAAGCATGTCTCTATAGGAAGTGGTGCTATCTAGATCGCGCTTGGACAGCATCGAGTGCTGGTGTAGCCCCTCCAGTATCAACTCCATCCCAAGCGCTATTTCCTGCTCTTCAGATATCGCAAATCCCTTAACTGCCATTTCTCGTAGGCCGAAAACTTGGTTCAGGCAAAGGAGATGTTCTTCGCTAGCAAGTTCATCGGAAGTGTCAACTGTCTGGCCCTTAGCAAACCAGTTGACGATGGGTTGGTAGAACGAGTCAACATCGTCCTGCTCCGACTCAGTTCCTTCCTCCTGCTCAACTTCTTCCACAGAACGCTGCTTATCAGCGTTCCGTGCATGTACGTCTGGTTGCGGAAAATATCGGAGAAAAGTACACTTGACCGCCTGACCGATGATCTTTCGAGCTACTAATATCGGTCCTTCCTGCTCGCCCTCATAGACCAACTCCATTTTACCAGTCATCGCTGTCAAGGCGGTGTGCAGATCCGTAATTCGTGGGTAGACAACCTGCTCCTGGAGACGAGCTGCCCTACGCTCCATATTACTAAGTACATTTTCCAACAAAGCAATTGGCATGCGAGCTGAAACGCCCGATTTCTGATCTATAAATTCGCTCTTACGAGCCTCGAAAGTAACGTCCTCTACCAACTCACGAAAATAGCGAGGTACCCGTAACTGGCACTCACTATCGCGGTCGATCCAAGCTTCTTGCGCTGTAATAACCATCGCGTGTTCCAGACGATCCGGGTAATGAGTAATGATCTGAGAGTCGATCCGGTCTTTCAACGGCGTGATGATACTGCCGCGATTGGTATAATCTTCTGGATTCGCGGTGAAGACCAGTTGCACATCCAAAGGAATCCGAAGCGGAAAACCACGGATCTGTATGTCTTCTTCCTCAAGTACATTTAGTAGTGCGACTTGAATGCGTGGCGATAGATCTGGCAGTTCATTTATTGAAAAAATGCCGCGGTTGGTGCGCGGTATGATTCCGTAGTGAATTACTTCCTCATCGTCATAGGATAGTTTCCTGGTAGCTGCCTTTATTGGATCGATGTCACCTATTAGATCTGCAACGGTCACGTCAGGAGTAGCTAGCTTCTCATGATAGCGCTGATCGCGGTGCAACCATTCAATCGGCAAGTCATCTCCTAACTCAGCCACCCTCTGCTGCGACAACGATAGAATCGGCATAAACGGGCTTTCGTTGAGATGACTGCCGGCAATTACCGGCACATATTCGTCTAGAAACCCAGCAAGTGCGCGCAGAATGCGGGACTTCGCCTGTCCCCGCAGACCGAGCAAGATAAAGTCATGTTGCGATAGGATCGCATTTACGATCCCCGGCAATACTGTCTTCTCATAACCGATGATTCCCGGGAACAACGGCTCCTTGGAGCGAAGCCGCTTAAGCATATTGTTTCGCAACTCCTCCTTAACTGAAAGTTGCTCGAAGCCGTTAGCCTTGATCTGACCTAAAGTAGATGGACGAGACTCAATACTATACACGGAGTTACCATATGCGACGGATACTATCGCAGTCGAGAGAGTAATCTTTTGATCTGCTACGCCTGCAAATTCCAACTAGAGCACGACGCTATCGCTATCATCTCAGGCGAACGGTTCGTTCTGCATCTTGGCTTGAGGTTTCTTGCTTGCTCTATGCAATCACTACTTCGTCTTGCGATCAATTCTTTGACATTAACGCCAAATTTTTCGCCAGAAAAACCTGCTATTTGCACTAACCGCAAATAGTCAACTACTGCCTCCTTCGGTGCTAACTAAAAGGAAACTATTGGCGATCTATAGTCGTGCTTACCGTCCCTATAAAGACGCCCTACTGTCAGCAAGCAGTCTATCCTGGCCTCTCTTCGGATAGATTGGCTCAAAGGCATCTGGTATTTGTGTATCATTCGAGAGCCGCTCAGTTGACATGCTTTACTTCCGATTGCTCCGAGAGTTCCATTGAACCTCACATCATGGACAGAACAGTTACTTAGCTCTTCCTTTTCCTGAGGTCGTCGAGGACTTTTGCCAAGATGCCTCCCTCAGCCAGGTACTCCGTTTCCAGCACGGTCTCGATCCGTGCAATAGAAACAAATCGAATCACTCTGCCATCTGTACCTGTCGCAATCACCGGCACCTGCTGCCCCGGGATAATCCCTCCATCGAGGCCGACTATGTCAAAACTCTCGCGCCCCGATAACCCAAGAAGCGCCGCCGACTCACCTGGCTGAAACTGGAGCGGCAAAATTCCCATCCCAACAAGATTAGACCGATGGATCCGTTCGTAGCTCTGTGCTATAACTGCACGAACGCCCTGTAGCGCCGGGCCCTTAGCCGCCCAATCGCGACTTGATCCCGATCCGTACTCGTGGCCCGCTATAACAATAAGAGTCACACCATCTTCATGATAGCGAACGGCCGCATCGTAAACTGATAGCTGTTCACCCGATGGCTGATGCTCAGTTATTCCCCCCTCGCTACCGGCGATCAGCAGGTTCTTTATGCGGATGTTAGCAAAGGTGCCCCGCATCATTACTTCGTGATTACCCCGACGTGATCCGTAGGAATTGAAATCGGCACGGGATACGCCCCTTGCTGATAGGTAGCTACCAGCCGGGCTATTAGCTGCAATCGAACCTGCCGGCGAGATGTGGTCAGTAGTGATCGAATCTCCGAGAACTAGCAGCGCGCGCGCGCCAGTGATATTTTGCAATGACTCGGACACCGAACCAAAATCAGAAAAAAACGGCGGTTCTTGAATGTAAGTGGACCCCTCTTCCCAGGAATAGCGCGCACCCTCGGCACTATGGATTTCACTCCAGGAAAGATTTCCTGAGAAAACATCTTGGTAACGGGAAGCAAATTGGTCGGCTCTAACCGAATAAGCAACTATCTTGGAAATCTCCTTGTTACTCGTCCAGATTTCTTGCAGGTAGACGTTGGCTCCCGCAGTGTCACTGCCAATTGGTTCCGAGGTAAGATCGATATCAATAGTACCTGCAAGAGCATAGGCAACCACCAACGGAGGCGAGGCTAAGTAGTTGGCTCGGACCGAAGCATGAACTCGACCCTCAAAGTTTCGGTTTCCAGAAAGCACCGCAGCAGTTACCAGATCAGCCGACTCTCTAGCCGCGGTCACCTCATCAGAAAGGGGGCCGGAATTACCAATACAAGTAGTGCATCCATAGCCAACTACGTCAAACCCTAGTTCCGATAGCGGCCCTAGTAGTCCAGCAGTATCGAGATAGACGGTAACCACGCGCGATCCCGGAGCCAGGCTTGTCATCACATATGAAGGAATCGTCAATCCACGCAGTCGCGCGTTACGCGCTATAAGGCCAGCGGCTATCATTACGCTTGGATTGGAGGTGTTAGTACAGGAAGTGATCGCTGCGATAACCACGGAACCGTGCCGCAGATTGACCTTGCTACCGTTAGTCTTAAGCTGAGCGACTGATTCCCGCGCGGCTGGCTTAAGTGCATAGCCCCGATCAGCCACAGGAGCTGTTAACGACTCGACGAAGCCACTCTTGATCCGTGAAAGCGACACTCGATCTTGAGGCCGCTTGGGACCAGCTAAAACCGCCTGGACGGATTCCAAATCCAACTCCAACGTGTCGGTGTAGATCGGGTCCGGCGTGGCATCAGTCCGAAACAGCCCTTGTGCTTGGCAATAGGTAGAGACTATCTCAACATCCTGCTCAGAACGTCCAGTTAACCTTAGGTACCGCAGCGTCTCTGTGTCGACAGGGAAAAACCCAATCGTGGCACCGTACTCGGGTGCCATGTTGGCAATTGTAGCTCGGTCTGGCAGCGTAAGGTTGTCCAATCCTGGACCAAAGAACTCGACAAAGCTCCCGACGACACCATGAAGGCGCAGCATTTCAGTTACAGTCAGGGTCAGATCAGTTGCTGTTACGCCCTCACCCAACTGCCCGGAAAGACGCATTCCTATCACATCGGGAAGGACCACATCGGAAGGCTGACCGAGCAGCGCCGCCTCTGCTTCGATACCTCCTACGCCCCAGCCTAGGACGCCGAGGCCATTGATCATCGTAGTATGGGAATCCGTTCCTACCAGAGTGTCCGGAAACGCCATCGGCGACACACTATCGACGCCACCTTCCAGCATTACCACCGAGGCCAAGTGTTCCAGGTTGACCTGATGGACAATACCGGTAGAGGGGGGCACGACACGAAAATTAGTAAAAGCATGCTGCCCCCAATGCAAGAAACGGTAGCGCTCAATATTGCGATCGAACTCAATCTCTGCATTACGCGACAGGGCACCCGACGTCCCATAACGGTCTACCTGTACCGAGTGGTCAATAACCAAATCAACCGGTATCGACGGATTGACATGCTGCGGGTTACCACCGACACGTGCAAGCGCATCGCGCATTGCTGCAAGATCAACCAGTGCTGGGACGCCAGTGAAGTCTTGCATGACTACACGACCTGGCATGAATGGCACACTATCGCGGATAGATGCCTGTGGCTGCCACCGTGCCACAGCTGCAACATGGTCTCGCGTGACCCCGGAGCCCTGCTCGCTGTGGCGCAGCACAGACTCCAGCAGAATACGGATCGAATAAGGTAATTCAGCCAGACGCACCATACCTGCCTCTTCAAGCACGCCAATACGGAAATAGCTAAACCGCTGACTACCAACGCTTAGTTCATTCACAAAGTTATTCCGATAGCCCATCTGCTTCTCAGCCCCCGCCAGTCCCGAAATCTGCCGACCGGTTTTTTAGGGCCGCTTGCAGCACTTCCGCTGGGTGCAGCGCGCGCCGGCCGGTGCCATGTACGATCTGATGCCGACAGCTCGTACCGGCGGCAACCACCTCGCAGTGAGTCTCCATTGATCGCACTGCTGGCAGAAGTCGCCGCTCAGCCATGGTCATGGACACGTCATAGTGTTCAGCCTCGTACCCAAATGAGCCAGCCATGCCGCAACAGCCCGAGTCAACTTCGGTTACCTCGGCGCCAGTAAGGGATAACGTCTGTCTGCTTGGACCGTTACCAATCAACGCTTTCTGGTGGCAGTGGCCGTGAAGCAAGAGTCGTTGCTGTCGTCTATTCAAATCAAGATGGAAATTGCCTTTGGAATGTTCCTTTGCAACAAATTCATCAAATGTTTCTACATGGTCGGCCAGCATGGCGACGTCGGGATCTTCGGGCAACAAAGACCGATAATCGTCCCGGATCGCCGAAACACAACTTGGCTCTAGCCCGACAATCGGGATGCCAGAGCGTGCCCACGTCGCAAGGCGATCCACCGTTGCCCGGGCAGCGGCACGAGCTCGGCGTACTAGTCCCTTGGAGAGCATAGGGCGTCCGCAACAGCCATAGTCCGTCACCATGACCGAAAAACCTGCCTGCTGCAGTACTTCGGTAGCTGCAAAAGCAATCTCTGGAGTATTGAAATTGTTGAATGTGTCAACAAACAGTAAAACTGGGCGATCTTGACTCTCATCAGGTTGACGATACAACCCATGTTGGCGCGCCCACGCTGGAAATGGACGACTACTGAAGGGCGGCAAAGTGCGTGCGGCACTGATACCTCCAAACCTTGCGATCAGTTCTTTTACTACCGACAGACTAAGCAGCCAGTTCACACCACTTGCGAGCGGTCCTGATAGCATCCGGCTAACGAAGCCAATATCCGCGAACAGCCGTGAACGCAACGGTAGCTGATGATGATCGTAGTAGGTAGCGAGGAACTCAGTCTTGATCTTGGCCATGTCAACTGACGATGGACACTCAGCCTTACACGCCTTGCACTCAATGCAGAGGTCCATCACCTCAAACATGCGCTCACTAGTCAGTTCCTCGTACGGCAAAGCACCCGACAAAGCAGCGCGCAACGCGTTAGCACGGCCACGGGTCGAGTCCGCCTCTTCACGGGTTGCCATAAAACTCGGACACATGGTTCCCTCCGTACGCTTGCGACAAATGCCGGCACCATTACACATCTCTACGGCACGCATGAAACCATGGTCGCTGGTAAACGAGAGGTGCTCCTTATGTGGCTGCGCAAGGTAGTCTTCGCCATAGCGTAACGTTTCAGTCATCGGCGGTGCATCGACAATGTTTCCGGGATTAAGAATGCCTTGAGGATCGAAAGTAGTCTTGACTCGATGGTAAAGTTGATAGAGCTCGGACCCAAAAAAACGCTCATTCTGCCAACTGCGGGCTCGACCGTCGCCATGCTCACTAGATAGGCTGCCTCCAAAACGACCGAGCAGTTCCAGCGCAAAGCTGGAGATTACTGGAAGTTTCTCTACCTCCGCGGCAATCTTGGCATTAATCAGCGGCCTGATGTGAATGCAGCCGGCACTAGCATGCGCATAGTAAGCTACCCGTGTTCCGATATCGTTACAAAATTTTTCGATGCTAGTGACGTACTCGGCCAGATATTCGACCGGCACAGCTGCATCCTCAATAAACGGGATAGGCTTATAGTCGCCCTTGATGCTCATCATTAGGCCGAGCCCAACCTTCCGTACAGTCCACACATCCGTCTGCAGGTCCGGATCCAACGCGGAAACCACAGTGGCATTTATTCCGTGCCGTCGCAGGTGGCTCTGCAGATTGTCGACATGCT
Source organism: uncultured Spirochaetaceae bacterium (assembly GCA_964618015.1). Taxonomy (GTDB): domain Bacteria; phylum Spirochaetota; class Spirochaetia; order SZUA-6; family Bin103; genus CATQHW01. The sequence goes on from CAZTZA010000037.1 coordinate 8,214, forward strand.
GTTTTAAATCCGCAGGGGACTCTCCTGAGTACTCCGTTATCAATACGCAATTAGGGTTTCCCTCGACGAACCTCGACATCAGCCGTGCGTACTGCGGCACCTCGCGCGCAAGAGTTAATCCAAGATTATCTAGCAATTCTACCGCTGATGGATCAG
>CAZTZA010000037.1:8422-19741 GCA_964618015.1 uncultured Spirochaetaceae bacterium
CGTCGGAACCGCGGATAATGCCCCAAATAGTTCGTCAAAATGGACAACCGCCAGCGCAGTATAGGCAGGCAACGGCAGCAAATTTAGGGTCAGCTCGGTCATCACCGCTAACGTCCCCTCCGAGCCACATACTAATTTAGCCAAATTAAAGCGCGGATCCTGCGGGTAGTTGAAGCTGGCACCGGCGACAAACCTATCAAGGTTATAGCCACCACAGCGTCGCCAATGTGCGGGAGTTCCGGATAGAATGGTCTCGCGACTATCAGCAGCAACCGTAGCAACCTCTCGGTAAAGCATGCCCTCAATACCAGACCTAACCTGACGTTCGGCTAATTCATTGTGGGCGAGAGGTCCGAACTGGCAACAAGTGCCGTCGCTGAGTATTGTCTGCATCCCTATTACATGATCTGCAGTCATGCCGTATGAGATTGAATGGGAACCGGTAGAGTTGTTTCCTACTATGCCTCCCATAGCAGCCCGGTTACTGGAAGCCGGATCAGGGCCAAACTGAAGTCCGTGTGGGCGCAGATAGATATTGAGGGCATCCAACACAACACCAGGTTGCAACCGTATCCAGCGCTCTTCGGTGTTCAGCTCTACCACCTGGTCCATAAATCGTGAGGTGTCTATCACCAACGCCTCATTTACCGCCTGACCAGCTAGACTCGAGCCAGCCGCACGCGGTAAAATCGGCACTCGATGGCGAGCAGCCGCCTCCACCGCAGCATGCACGTCCTCATCATCACGAGCGATGAGAACGCCATGAGGCATTACCTGATAGATACTAGCGTCTGTGCTATATAGGATTCTGGTATACGTATCCGTACGCAGCTCCCCTCGCACTTTCCCTTCTAGATCATCTATAAATTCAGCTACCCGTTGCACTGTCTCTCGAGATGACGGTACCGCAGTCTCTCGATTAGAAATTCGCGCCTCAACCATCGATACCCTCAGCAAGCGCACCCAATGCGACAAGATCAACATTTCCACCGGTAAGGATTACCCCTACCCTCTTACCAGCAAATCGATTCCGGTAGCGCAGCAGCGCTGCCACCACAACTCCTGCTGATGGCTCTATCAGAAGCTTTGCCCGTAGAATAAACATTACGGTAGAAGCAATGATTTCCTGCTCTTCTACGAGAAGGACTTCTCTTACGCCATCACGGACAATGGGAAAAGTGATGTCTCCCAGACTAGTGCGTAGTCCCTCAGCAACGGTATGTGGCGGCCGCTCCGGCTGACGAATTCCAGTTCGCATGGACTCGAAAGCATCATCAGCAATTGCTGGCTCCGCCGCAAACACTTTCGGCGCATCAGATGACCATTCTGCTTTAGTAGAACCAGTGCCACCAGCCGCAACAAGAGCCGCTCCAGAAGCAAGACCGCCCCCACCAATCGGCACCAGAAGTGCATCTAGGGGACCCGCCTGACTCATCAATTCTAACGCCGCAGTACCTTGTCCCGACACTACGTCGACGTCGTCATACGGATGGATCACATGAGCGCCGTCAACATCCGCTATTCTCTGCGTCGTACCCTCCCGCTCTTCCAGCGTAGGACCACTTTCAACGGTACGAGCCCCATAGCTCTGCACGGCGCGACGTTTGATCTCTGTGGTCCCACGCGGCATCACTACGGTAGCCGGTATGCCACGTAATCCAGCGGCAAATGCAACTGCCTGACCATGGTTCCCGGAAGAATGGGTTGCTACACCAGACGCCGCACAGTCATCAGAAAGGTTGAAAACGGCGTTGCAGGCGCCTCGGCTCTTAAATGCCCCTACTTTCTGAAGATTCTCGCACTTGAAGAAAATCGTGGCCCCCACCTGCTTATCAAAAAATCGACTAGTTATCACCGGCGTAGTATGCAGATAAGGTCGAATGCGATCAGCCGCTTCACGGATGCTGGCGAAGGAAGGAGGCGTAGTAACATTCATGTACACAGAAATCCTTTATGACTGTTTAGGACGAAAAGCAGTGATCTCGGCTGGATTGCATTCCAGCCTCGGTCCGCCCAACAGGTCTATGCAGTACGGGATAGCCGGGAAAACTGCCTCTAAGCACTGCTCAATGGCACGTGGCCGACCGGGTAGATTCAAAATCAGACTGACACCCCGTACACCAGCAGTCTGCCGCGACAAAATTGCAGTCGGCACGTACCTCAACGACACCTCTCGCATTAGTTCGCCGAATCCTGGCATCATTTTGGTACACACTGCCTCGGTTGCCTCCGGGGTTACATCGCGTATGGCGGGTCCAGTCCCGCCAGTGGTAATGATCAAGCAACAAGCATCGTAGTCGGCCATCTGGCACATCGCTTTTTCAAGTTGCTCCTGCTCATCCGGCAAGACCCGATACACAGACTCAAACGGCGTGATCAGATATCGTTGCAGCAGGGCCACAACCGCCTTGCCTGGAGTGTCTTCGTAGAAGCCAGCACTAGCGCGGTCCGAGATGTTAATAATGCCTATACGTGTTTTCATCTACTGTATGAAGAGTAACGTAATTCGACGTGAAAGTGGTGGCCTTCCCTTGAAGGACTGGTTTAGGCATACTATTACATATGTCACGTCGATGTGCTCTCACCGGTAAGGGTCCGCTGAGCGGCAATAAAGTATCGCATGCAAATAATAAAACCCGGCGTGTTCAGCGCCCAAATATTCAGGAGAAGCGACTATTCGTCCCGGAGATAGGCCGAACAGTCAGGATTAAACTGTCGACAAGAGCGCTACGAACAGTTAACAAAAAGGGGCTACTGCGTTTTCTCAAAGATGAAGGGCTAACGATCAAGGACGTAGCGCGACCGGTAACCGGAGGATGAAACCTGACATCCATCCTGAATACCGGTTAGTGGTATTCAAAGACTCGGCTAGCGACTTTGAATTTATCACCCGGTCGACGGTCAAGACCGGGGAGACGACCACCTGGGAAGATGGCAAAGAGTACCCCTTGGTAACACTGGAAATCTCGAGCGCCTCCCATCCCTTTTTTACGGGCAAACAGAAACTAGTTGACACGGCCGGTCGAATCGAGCGATTCCGGCGTAGGTATAGTCTCCCCGACGAAAATTGACGTTTCGTTCACGGTGAGTCTTCAACCGTCGAGTATCGGGCAACAGAGTGTACTCGATGGACTTGGCGTATCCACAATTATTAATGCTGCTGGCCCCAGCACCCGGCTAGGTGGAGGCCGGGCCGACCCAGAGGTTGTCTCAGCGGTAGCGGAAGCGATGACTTCTTGTGTTGCTATCGGGCCCCTTCAAGAACGCGCCAGCTCGATCATTTCAGAGCATACCGGAGCCGAGGCGGGAATAGTTACAAGCGGTGCGTCCGCTGCTTTGTTGCTGGCTGCCGCCGCCTGTCTGACCGGATTAAGCCCGGAGCGCATGAGGCGTTTACCGCATATAGACGAGAAAGATCAGATTCTGATTCCGAGAAGCCACCGTAATTTGTATGACCACGCTATCCGAGCCGCCGGCGCTAAACTTGTCGAGGTTGGCATCGCCGATCGATTCTCAGGTGCAGGTGTTCGGGATACGGAGGCGTGGGAACTAGGCGAGGCAATTGGTGAGCACACCGCTGCCATTCTGTACGTGGCTCAGACACACTCACAACCACCACTTGAACAGGTAATTGAGCAAGCTCGTAGTCGGAATATACCAGTCATCGTAGATGCTGCTGGGCGATTGCCTCCTAAATCTAACCTGAATAATTTTATAAAAGCTGGCGCAGATCTAGTCTGTTTTTCTGGTGGCAAGGCGATCGGTGGACCCCAAGGAACTGGAATTTTGTGCGGACGCCGTCGGTTAGTGGGAGCATCAGCCTTACAACTTTTTGACCAGGACGTGCTTCCAGAACTTTGGAAGCCACCAGTTTGGATTGCCTCAGATTCTTCGCTCCCGGGCGCCCCACACCATGGAATTGGAAGGCCTTGTAAGGTCGGTAAAGAGCAAATTGTTGGACTCCTGGTAGCCCTCCAGCGATTCGTCGCAATCAGCGATCATGAACGGATCGCCGGTTGGGATCTCCTTGCCGAGCGCCTATTAGACGGGATCAATGGGGCCCCTTGTTCGGCTGCAGTGACACAAACTAACGATGGCGTGCCAATAGTCACGGTACGTCCTGAAGAGTACCCCGCTCTCGAAATCACGCGCGCCCTGCAGGGAGGAGAACCTGCGATTTACATCAACGAAGCTGGAGTAAGAGAAGGAATATTGTGCATTAACCCGATGTGTCTAAATGAGCAAGAGGTCCCCATAATTTGTGCCCGCCTACGTGAGTTACTAAAGCCTGGACGATAGAACTTAAAACCAACAGGATGGATGACTGATGAGCTACGCGATTACTTCCTAACGCGGCTTTCCGGTACGTACGAAATGGCCAATCGCTATAATAGAATCTTCCCAAAACGTTTGGATCGTCGCGTTTCCGGAGCCTGGGCAGCGAGGCGTAAGCACTAAATTTTCAATGTTGAATAGCGTACCGTTCGACAACAATGACTCCGGTTCAAAAACGTCAAGCGCTGCTCCTGCGACCTGATCAGCTTCTATCGCTTTAATCAGCGCATAGTGATCTAATACCTAGCCGCGAGCCGTATTAATGAGAATTGCGTGCGATTGCATTGCCTAAAACTCACCGCACGGGCGACAGTCTTATAATGCTATCTCTGCCGCTACCACTTCGCAGCACCATACGGTAATCGGGCAGTTTCCCCAAAACCTCCGACGTAAGCAGTCGACTACCACCAAACGCCCAAACTACAGCTGCACCGCGTACAACGTCGATTACTTCAGCAGCAGTTGCGCTGGGGTAAAAATCCACTAACACCCGCAATCTATTTGAACAGGTCAGTCAGAAGCATATAATCGTCACGAGAAATAAGAGCTCCTACAACATCCGCCCACCCATGGTAGCATCCAGTCACCGTATGACATCAATTATCAGTGAATCTCTACTAGTCGCCCTTGGAGTACAGTTAGCCTGTCAGATCTATAAGATGTTCGAAGGCCTGATAAGAAACGACGAGGCCGGTTGGCGGAAGCTGTTTTCCACCGGAGGTATGCCATCTTCGCATAGCGCTTTCGTAGCTTCACTCACTACTGCCATAGCAATAACCGCCGGTCTGGATTCAGAATTGTTTGCTATTTCTTGTGTATTCAGCTTGATCGCTGTCTACGATACCGTCCGGGTGCGAGGAGCTATACAGCGCAACTTGGAAGCACTGCGCCACATCATGGAATCAATTCCCAAGGCAAAACGGCCAATAAACTCCCAAACCTTGGCACATACACCTGTAGAGATAGTCACCGGCCTACTGTTAGGCATCAGCTTTCCCATCATACTAAACGGTCTGGGCTTCCTATAAGATAGCAACAAGCCTGTACTCTATCCGGCCACAGATTCCCGCCCTGCACTCGCTCAGTGCTTAGCGAGAAACAACGTGCGCGGACAGCATCTTCGGAGGAGATACTACCTTTAAGTTAAAGCGATGATGAATTACCATCAATCAAATTACGACAAGCAAAAACGAGAACAGATCGAGAAATAAAGCTACGGCTTACTAAGCGCAAGCCGTAGCTTTATTTTTTTCGATATATACAGTTAAAGCTACATACTATGATTCAGGATATGGACCACCGATACCATGGATAGTTCTATCTTCATCTACCAGCGATAAGGCGATCGATGCGTTCTCGATCGAATCCAACAACGATCGTGCCGTTATATTCCAGTACTGGAACGCCATTCTGGCGAGATCGATTAGCTACCTCGGCCGCCTTACGCTCGTCACGACTGATGTCATATTCCACGAACTTCACCTTTCGCTCGCGTAAATAACGTCTTAATTGATGGCAATAAGAACAATTAGGAGTAGTGTACATACGTACTGCCATAACGATTTCCCTGCTATAAATATCCCCTGATAAACCTACTATAGATGGAATACCGCCATCTTCAGTTCAGTCATTTCCTCTACCGCGTACTTCGGACCTTCTTTCCCCATGCCAGAATCCTTCATCCCACCGTAAGGCATTAAGTCTGCGCGCCATTGGGTGCCCCAGTTAACGTGTATGTTACCTGATTCAACTTGGCGTACGTACTGCATAGCCCAGTTAACATTTTCCGTAAAAATCGCAGCGCTCAATCCATAATTAGTGTCATTGGCAAGTGAGATTGCCTGGTCGATGTCATCAACTCTTGTCACTCCAACCACAGGTCCGAAGATCTCATCGCAGGAGATGCGCATCTCAGGACTAACTCCCTCGACAACAGTCGGCTGCATCATTTGGCCGCTACGGCCTCCGCCAGTAACTAACGATGCGCCAGCAGTTACTGCCTCCTCTACCCAGCCCTGTACGCGCTCAGCGTCTGACTGACGGATCATCGGCCCCATCTTGCTATCGGAATTCAACGGATTACCGGTGTTAATAGATTCCGTTTCTGCTTTGAAAGCGTCAACAAAATCGCCGTAGATGTCCTTATGTGCTAATACCCGTTGAGTAGAAATACAAACCTGTCCAGCGTTGGAGTAGCCTGACATGGCAGCCGCTTTAGCTACCTTTTCTGGGTCTGCGTCTGGCATAACCACGAACGGTGCGTTGGAACCAAGTTCCATCGTTACCTTCTTCAGGCCAGCAACTTTGCATATATTCTCTCCGACATCGCGGCTCCCAGTGAATGTTATCTTGCGCACCCGCGAATCAGCGCAAAGCGCATTACCGATTTCAGCACCTTGGCCGGTCAGGCACTGTATCGCTTCAGGAGGAGCGCCAGAGTCAATTAGGATCTCCACGATCTTCAAGCCAGACAGCGGCGTATCAGTCGCCGGCTTGACGATTATTGCGTTTCCCGCAGCAAAAGCTGGACCGACCTTGTGACATACTAGGTGAAGAGGGAAGTTAAATGGGCTAATACCAACCACCACACCACACGGCACGCGCAAAGTAAAACCGATCTTGTCTCTTACTCCAGGCGCACCATCCAGCGGAATCACCTCGCCACCAAGGCGTTTCGCTTCTTCAGCCGAAAGTGCGATTATTTCCGTAGCGCGCGATACCTCCATGTCTGCCTCGCTAACTGGCTTCCCCTCTTCCATGGAGATAATTTTTGACAACTCGCCTGCACGCTCAACCATTAGCTCGGAGGCCCGATGCAGAATTTCATAGCGCTCGTATCCAGTCATCTGTGCAACCTGCTTGGCCGCCTTCTCTGCAGTTGACAGCGCTTTTTGCACGTCTTCCATTGTTGAGCGGGGAACCGTATCTACCACTGAACCGTCGAATGGATTCAGTACATCAATCGTCTCGGCAGCATCCACCCAGGCGCCACCTACATGCATCTTCATCGTTCTCTAACCTCCGTATGCGATAAACATCCCGGTCTCCCGCGGCAATGAAACACCGAACGCGAAACCAGCTGTTTTGTCGTTAATCACCAATGCCAAATGGATTGCGACAATCCTAGCTGACCGCGTGAAGCGCGACATATCCACATATTACTCCGAATCAAAACGCTTCACGACGTCCCTGTCAAAATTTATTTCGAAGCAGACACAACCAGTTCAAGCGCACGCTTGACATTCTCGTTCTCTATACCGTTATCAATAGGAAAATACACACGGACGAGAACGCGAAGCAATCTACTGACCAGCCCCATTATCAACATCTGGAACATAGGGACCCTCCGGTTGCGTTACTCGCTGACCACCTGCTAATAAACCAACGGGTCTGCCTTGAGAGATCTATCTCCTGTACAACAGCCATAGCGTTGACACGACAATTCAACTCAGACCAGTAGCTCAGAAATCGTCCCTACAATACGGTCCGGGCATACTAATCGGTTGTATTTTGTATCTGAAGATTCCGCATAATCGCGGGCCCAAATTGCATAAATTCCTACAGCTTGCGCCCCGGCTACGTCCCAGGAAAGGTCATCGCCAATCATCCATGCGTCGGCTGGAGATGTATCCAAAGATTCCAAAGCCAGACGAAATATACGCTCGTCAGGCTTACCAAAACCCACCTCTCCCTCTACCAACACGAAATCGAAATAAAGATCTACCGAATGACGGTTGATCTTGGCGCGCTGATCTGCGGCGCTACCGTTGGTTATCAGTGCCAGTTTGATGCCACGCCGACGGAACTCGGCCATGGTCTTCAGAGCACCAGGAATAGGCTCTAGAGCACTAAGCCGCTCCGCAACAAACCGCCGTCCAATTGCCTCAGTGTCGATGTACTCCGTGCTTCCAAGGTCAGCAAGAGCACGTTCAACAATCTTTGCCCTCGCCTGCGCCTGGTGGGTGCGAGCATATGTTCGGCGATCATCTTCTGACCAAAACCACTGATTGGCAGCAGCCAGAGCACCAGGCAATCTCTCGGAAAGGCCTGGTAATTCAGCCGAAATTTCTTTGAGAATGACGCCAAACGCCATCTGACTAGCTACGCTAGATGCGAGCAAAGTGTCATCCAGGTCGACCAGTGCTACACGTGGTAGATTGATCATCGCTGAAGCACTGAGTCACGGCTATGATCTTCGACCCTTGTTGGTCTATTCATGACCTCAGCTTGCACCACCGACCCGACACACTCATAGTCACTTCATGATCCAGACTAAACCCTACGCCTACCACGCATGAGCGTCATCACCTCTCCGACCTTCTCCATACTGATCGCAGGTGGCACCGTAGTCGATGGCACTGGAGGCCCGGCCTTCCATGCTGACGTAGGAATAATGGACGATACCATAGTTGCAATTGGTGACCTCGGATCGGCGACTGCTACTACTGTCATTGACGCTACTGGGCTCACGATCACTCCTGGCTTCATCGACGTCCACGTACATAGCGAACTATCGCTGCTGTCGGGAAACGACCAATTGGCAGGTGCCCGCCAAGGAATTACCACAAACTTGCTCGCGCCTGACGGCTTTGGTTGGGCCCCCCTCAACAACCCGGAGTGCGAGGAACTATTTGACTATACTGCTACTCTTTATGGTGGTCAGCGGATTCAGAAACCCTGGCCGACAATCGCCTCGTATCTTGACCGCTTCGCCGGCGCTACTCCGTTGAATGTGTTGCCACAGGTGCCCCATTGTGCCGTGCGCCTACAAGCAATGGGATGGGAAGCACGCCATGCAACCCCTGACGAATTAAATGCGATGGAAAATGTTACCCGAGCATGGTTGGATGCCGGTGCCAGTGCCCTATGTCTAGGGCTCGACTACCAGCCAAGTGCTAACGCGAGTTTCGAAGAGCTCGTTAGACTATGTCGAGTCACTGCCGAATACGACGGCATCTATGCTGCCCATCAGCGCTATGCGCACTTGGGTCGCCCGGTCGCATGGAGGGAGACGATTGAACTGTTCAAGGCGTCTAGATGCCCCGTGCATGTGAGCCACGAACGAGTTGATCATGAAGCCCAACCCGCCCTCGAACAAGTTGATCATGAAGATGTCGACCTATCATTCGAGTCTTATCTATATCCAGCCGGCATGACCCATTTGGCACTGGCATTTCCCATTCACCTGCATCCAGGTGGCTGGCCTGCCATGGAACAACGCCTGCAGCGTCCCGGAGCACGCGAGAAGGCGATACCGGCACTCAACAGTTTTCTGGGTCGATTCGATCAAATCGTTGGCTATACACGTTCCGGCCGTTATGTTGGTCAGCAAATGGCAGCTCTTGCAGCAGCAGCTGGCACGCCACCTGGTGAGTTTGCCTTTGACCTGGCCATGGAGGAAAAAGGAGCCGTAACATTAATTTTTCCCTGGCAAACACCAGCGGAAGAAAATGACCAGGCGATCTCAGCGACCGCAATTCATCCGCGCATGATGGTGGCCTCCGACGGCGTCTATGACATCCCTCATCCACATCCGCGCAGCTTCGGCTGTTTTGCTAGGGTACTAGGTGAATTCGTTCGCGACCTCGGACTGCTTAGCCTACCGATGGCGGTTCACAAGATGAGTGGTTTTCCCGCTGAGCGCTTCCGAGTGCCAAATCGAGGAATAATCCGTGTTGGTGCAGCAGCTGATGTAGCAATATTTAATTCAAACACAGTTGCAGCACGGTCTACCTGGGAAGAGCCACGCAAAGAAGCAGTAGGAATACGTTGGGTACTAGTCAACGGTCAGCTGGTGATTGCTGATGGTCAGGCGACTGGCAGCCTGCCCGGACGGGTGCTGTCCCGTGCCTAGCTTATGCTGCTTTGTTACTTAACTCACAGAGACTAAAATCGGCGTCAGACATCTTGCCGTTACGAAAGCTTAGCACCAAAAATAGCGGCTATTTAATCCTTGGACTTTTCGATATTTCTCGATTGACGCCATCTTCTTACTAACCATCACTTCAAAGATATATTTTTTTATAGTTCCTATTATAGATTCTTATTATCAAAATTCTTACTGTACGTATATAGACGTCTGCCTCTAATCATCCTACCGTCTACCGGATGTCCACCTCTGTCCCTTCTACGCAGGGTTCTATAACTAGTGAATACGTGGCTCTTCATCCCCGCTCTGCATCCCTCTACAAAGACGCTCTTCAGGTATTTCCTGGTGGTGTTACACACGACGTCCGCCATGTAAAACCGTTCCCAGTTTTTATGACTCGGAGCCATGGCGCACTCAAGTGGGATGTAGACGGGCACGAATACATCGACTATGTGATGGGGCATGGCGCGTTGCTGTTTGGCCATAGCCATCCAGAGTTGGTAGCAGCAGCTACCCAGCAACTTCCAGACGGGACTCAGCTCGGTGCCAACACGAAAATGGAAATAGGTTGGGGTAAGGCTGTCCAGGATCTGATGCCCTCAATCGAGCGCATACGGTTCCACAGCTCAGGGACAGAAGCGTCAATGATGGCCATCCGTATCGCCCGAGCTTTCACGGGCCGCGAGCGAATCATTACCTTCGCAGACCATTTTCATGGCTGGCACGACTACGTCTCTGTCGGTTCAAACCGCTATCCATCTAATGGCATTCCAGAGGTCATCAACTCGACAGTCACCACGCTACCAACATCAGACACATCAGCAGTTGAGAAAGCATTGGCAACAGATGACGTTGCAGCCGTGATGATTGAACCAACCGGCGGGGCGATGGGCTACTACGGAATCCCTCCATCTTTCCTTGGTGATCTGCGAGATATCACTACGCGTCATGGCGTGGTATTGATTTTTGATGAAGTAGTTACCGGTTTCCGCGTCTCCGCAGGTGGTGCTCAAGAACGTTACGGAGTTCGGCCCGACCTGACGACCCTTGCCAAAATCCTAGCCATAGTTTGAATCCGGAGCTTGTGACTGCCGCTCCAGCTTTTAGCGTTCAGT
>CAZTZA010000038.1:0-8401 GCA_964618015.1 uncultured Spirochaetaceae bacterium
TATCCGTGCTCCAGCACCTCCAGGTGCAAGGCATTGCAGTCCATCTCAATCCCGGGCAAGAGCTGTTCCAAAAAAACGGCGACCGCAACTTCCGAGGTCTTGAAACCTCAATTACAAAATTCACTGAACACTGCCCACTACCGGTCATTGTTAAAGAAACGGGCTTCGGCATCTCAGTCACTACGGCTCTCCGGCTACTCAATGCCGGAGTCGATTACATTGATATTGCTGGATCCGGTGGCACTAATTGGGTGCTAGTAGAAGCACAACGCCTAGATAAGACGGCAGCGGAAGCCGCTACTGAACTGGCTGATTGGGGTAACCCCACGGCCTCCGTGCTCGCAGACATGCGAGAGGAACCCCGGCTTGACGGTGTAATCATCGCTTCAGGAGGATTACGCAGTGGCAAGGATATCGCAAAGTCGATTGCCCTAGGTGCTGAGCTCGGCGCAATAGCGCTCCCATTCATTAAGGATGTTTTTACTGGCGGCCCCGAACAAGTTAAACGCCGCATTGCATTGCTTCACGAAGGCCTGCGCACAGTGATGCTCCTGACGGGCTCACGCACCATAGAAGATCTCAAGAAAACTCCAATTAGCGTCGATCCAACCCTCTCCTTTAAAACCAATTTACGATAATTCCCCAAGGATATGGTTTAATGAGCCTACCGATCCTAAAAGACCATCTGCGAGCAATCGAATACTGGGAACCAAAGATACATTCGCTAGTAGACTGGAACGTCGAAGCAGCTGAACGCCGTGCGCTGCCCAACAGCACTGGCCCCCTCGCCGGCTGGTCAATCGGGGTCAAAGACATCCTGGATTTGGCCGGAACGCCTACTCGGTGTGGCGTCAAATTTCTGCCATCAGACCCTAAACCAATCTCTGCAAAAGTGATTAACGCCCTCGAATCTCAAGGCGCTCATGCATTAGCAAAAACAGCCACTACTTGCTTTGCATACCTAGATCCAGGCCCAACACGTAATCCTTGGAACCTAAGTCACACACCCGGTGGTTCTTCCATGGGATCTGCCGCTGCTGTAGCGGTAGGCATGTTACGCGCCGCGATCGGAACTCAAACAGTCGGTTCAATTTGCCGACCGGCATCTTTTTGCGGTGTAGTTGGATATAAACCGTCGTTTGGTTTGTTGCCAACTGAAGGCTGCTTCGCCCTGGCCCCTACTTTTGACACAATCGGCTTCTTCACCAGAAACGTCGACGACATGACTACCTTGTCGCGTGCATTCGTCTTCCAAGAGCCAACAACACCCATTAAGCCCCCAGTAATTGGTGTGATCAAAGACCTGTTATTCGGGCCCGTGGATGATGAAATGGCGGCTACTCTTGACTGGGCAGTAGCCCAATTGCAATCAGCTGGCGTTCAAACGGTGCCCTTGGTAATCCCCAAGGACTTTGATGTCGTCTATGACAATAATAAAGTGATCTTCGCAGTAGAGGCGATGCGTTCTCATTCACAACTTTGGTCTCGTTATCGTGATGCTTACCCACCAAAGCTTAAAGAAATTCTGACCAGCGCAGACCACCAATATTTTACCGAGAATGACTCAATCCGAACAAACAATAACGTTCAATACATCAACGCCTGCTCTGACCGCCGCACAGCGCAGTCGCGTTTTGAAGCCCTGTTTGACGGAATAGATGTAGTATTAACTCACGCTGCTCTGGGGCCTGCGCCACGAGACCTTACGCAGACCGGAGACCCGCGCGCCAACTTACTATTCACCCATGTGCGGGCACCAGTGATATCGCTTCCCGCTAAGTTGTCTGACGATGGGATGCCGCTGGGACTGCAATGCGCCGGTCCTTCGGGTACTGACGCCACCGTACTTGCAGCATCCCGCGTTATAGAAGATATCCTGCAGTTTGATAAGGTTCCTCCTCATCCCTAATTTCCGGGAGGACTGCCTAAGTCAATAAATCTGATACTGCAGGTCTATTCCTCGAGTTTATAAAACGCTGTCCAATATTCCCAAAACCGTACCGATAGACATTCACCTCTTTAGCAAGGTATCCATGCCCTACTCAAAGTCTGAAATTAAACTGGATACATGATCAGGCACTCCATTGTCATCTCAGCGATCTGATCAACGCTAATCCTTCGCAACAATATTTCTTGTAAAACGATATTACCAATATTTCATTGCAGATACCTTCTACGGCACCTCGGAAGCACCACTGATAAACTGAACGCAAAAAGATGGAGCCTCTCTCCTTAAGCCAATTAATTTCCAACTCAGAAATAGCCTATAACTCACCGTGCTCTGATACGCAGAGACCGGCCACCTCTTGCAACCAAGCGATTTCCGACGCCCACGTTTCCGGATCAGGAGTTTCCAGGATCAAAGGAATCTCTTCAAACCGCGGATCCTGGGCAATCCACTTAAAAGGGTCGCGACCAATCAGTCCAGCTCCGATGACAGCATGACGGTCCACACGACTACCGAGACCAAGCTTGGAGTCATTAAGATGCCAGGCCTTTAGGTATTGTAAGCCAACCACACTGTCAAATTCAGAGAGCATCGTGTTGAAGCCAACACGAGTACGAAAGTCATAGCCAGCAGCGAATAAATGGCACGTGTCTAAACAGACCCCTGCACGGTCGGCAGGCTGGAAGCGCTCAATCAAAGCGCTAATTTCAGCAAAGGTATAACCTAAGTTGGTTCCCTGGCCGGCAGTGCACTCGACTACTGCGACCACATTATCGGTCTGAGCTAAAGTCTCGTTAACACAATACGCAACCTGCTCAATAGAGTGCTCACGGCTCATATTCTTCCCAGGCGATCCAGGATGAAAATTAAGATAGCAGAGCCCCATTAATTGACAACGACGCATCTCATCCAAAAATGCTATCCGTGACTTTTCGAGCACTACCGGATCCGAGCTACCCAAATTGACAAGGTAGCTTCCATGCGGCAGGACATGTTGAGGGGAGAAACCATGATCCTTGCATGCGACACGAAATGCACCTAAATCTTCATCAGATAAGGGACGTTGCTTCCATATCCGTTGATTGCGCGTAAACATACCAATCGCGGTAGCGCCTAACTCAACCGCGTTGAAGACCGCATTTTGCACGCCGCCCGCTATTGATACGTGAGCGCCAATGTGCTTCATGGACTATTGAATTGAAGAGAATACATCCAATCAACACACTGATGGCACTTATCCCAGATGTCCAGCTAAACGCAGAAAAACTATAGCAGAACGAGAGCATCCGACTCTCCAGTGCCCGCCAAAACCCTGCCTAACTCACATCCTATTACAGTCCGCGACGTCATGGAGCCCATTAGCACTGGTTATTTATCCAAAGATGAGCAACTCATTACCCTTTAAACATTCGAATCATTGTAACGAAAAAATCTTATCCCAGAGAATTTTCCCTGATATATCCGCCAGATCATTAAGACAAGCTTGTTGTTGCCCATGCTCTCACCGAAAGCTAATCTGGAGGAACAATATGAAAATCCGGGAATTCTCCGACTATCAACACCGATCTCGCAAGACTTGGAAGCTTATCAAGACCGATCATCCGATTGTATACCCAACACTTGGCTTGACAAACGAAGCAGGCGAAGTCGCGGGAAAAATAAAAAAACTGTTTAGAGACAAGGACGGCGACATTACTGATACCGATCGTGAATCGCTGAAATTGGAACTTGGTGATGTGCTATGGTATTTGGCTCAAATCTGTACAGAATTAAACATAGATTTGGGCGAAGTAGCTGAAGCAAACCTAAAGAAGCTCTTTTCTCGACAGGAGCGAGGAACAATTGGCGGGGAAGGCGATAAACGATAGACGCTCAATACGAGGTTTATGGCGCTCTTAAGTCTTCATTGGGTTCTAAACTATAATCTGTAGGCCAACCCGTGTGCTCCCCTCACCATAAAAACCTTTATTCAGACTAGATTTACGCTTACGTGTTCTGGCTACAAGGGAGACCTCTATCAGGGAGAGTCGACAGACTAAACTCCCGTGCCTATCATTGGCTATGGCGAATGACGCTTCCAACGAGCAGCTCTATCGCATCCGCCACAGCTTGGCCCATATAATGGCTCAGGCGGTGGTCGAACGATACCCGCAAGCAAAACTTGGCATCGGACCACCAATTGATACTGGTTTCTATTACGATTTCGATCTTGGCACAGACGAAGATGGTAAGCCACGCTCCTTTTCCTCCGAGGAGCTGGAAGATATCGAAAAACGAATACGCCAGATCATCGGTCAGGGTCACCCGTTCGAATACCGCGAGATCAGCCCCGATGAAGCACGGATAACATTCGGCGATCAGCCATATAAGATCGAGCTAATCGATGCGATCCTTTCAGGTGGAATCGATGAGTATGGCGAGGAAACTACCGACGAAACGCCAGTTCTTAGCACCTACAGCCAGAGCGACTTCAAAGATCCCTGCTGATTCCTTCAAGCTGATTAACGTAGCCAGCGCCTACTGGCGGGGCGATGAGCAGAACCCGATGCTCCAACGCATCTACGGAACAGCCTGGTTGGGTAAAAACGATCTTCGCGAGCACCTTGATATGCTGGAAGAGGCTAAGAAACGTGACCACCGGCGTATCGGACGAGACCTCGACCTATTCACCTTTGATGATGAGGTCGGCCCCGGACTACCACTCTGGCTTCCACACGGAACCGTGCTAATAGAGGAACTAGAGAAGCTTGCCAAAGAGGTTGAATTCTCCGCTGGATACGAACGTGTAAGAACTCCGCATCTGACTAAGGAAGCGCTTTTCCAGCGTAGTGGCCACCTTCCCTACTACGCAGAGAGCATGTTCCCGCCAATGGAGATGGAAGGATTCTCCTATTATGTCAAACCGATGAATTGCCCACTACATCATAAAATATTTGCTGACCGTCCACGTAGCTATCGAGATCTGCCGATTCGCTTGGCGGAATACGGGACTTGCTACCGTTACGAACAGTCAGGAGAGCTCTTGGGCCTTCTGCGAGTCCGCTCTATGCAGATGAACGATGCACATATCTACTGCTCAGAGGATCAGTTCGAAAAGGAGTTTCTCTCTGTCATCGACATGTATCTAGATTACTTCAATCTGCTCGGTATCGATCGTTATAAGATGAGACTGAGTACCCATCACAAGAAAGGTCTAGGCAAGAAGTACGTCGACAACGAGCACCTTTGGCATCGGACCGAAACAATGGTAAGAGAGGCGATGCAAAGCTCGGGAGTACCCTACGAGGAGGTAGCAGACGAAGCTGCGTTCTACGGCCCCAAGATCGACGTGCAAGTATGGAGCACAATCGGTCGTGAGTTCAGCCTAGCTACCAATCAGGTAGACTTTGCAGTGCCACCACGTTTTGATCTGAAATTTGTCAACAGCAATGACGAAGAAGAAACACCGCTGTGCATTCATCGTGCCCCACTGGGAACACACGAACGTTTTATCGGTTTTCTAATTGAACACTATGCCGGCAACTTCCCTGTTTGGCTGTCTCCCGAGCAAGTCCGCGTGATCCCAATCAGCGTTGACCATCATGCACGCGCCAGAGAAATTTCTAATTCAATGAGATTAAAAGGAATACGAGCGAACGCTGATCTCGCCGACGGGCGCATGAACCGCAAGATCCGTGAGGCTCAGCTAAAGAAAGTGCCGTACATGGCGGTGGTAGGCGAACGAGAAGTGGCTGATGGCACCGTTTCGCTACGTACTCGAACCGGTTCGCAAGAGACGCTATCCGCACAAGCATTTATCGATCAACTAGAAAACCAGATCAAGACTCGCGCTAAAGATCTGTATCCCCATTGACATAGGCGGCACAAGGACGCCCATCAAGCGTCAAAGGAAATACACGAAAGAGCTGGTCATGATATCCTTACTCGGGGCAATTAGCTCAGCTGGATAGAGCGCTGGCCTCCGGAGCCAGAGGTCGTGGGTTCGAATCCCCCATTGCCCGTACGTCAACAGTGACTTCTGAGATAGTGATCAAACTATTTTTAGATGTATCGAAATACAGCCGGACCTTTCCATTACCTTAGACTCGCCAGCCGATACCCAACTATATATTAACGAGCGCATATAGAGTTAGACACTAATCAGTAACAGAAAAGAAGAAGCTATTATGGTTAGATTTACAGCAATAGATAACCTACAACATCTACCAATTGGGAACACAGCCTAGCAACAGCTTGTGCTCTGCTGAACCTTGCTCTCGAAGACGCCTTACGCGAGTCCCATCAAACGATTCTCGTGAGATTTCATCCAGGCATTCTGATAACAGATCAGGCATACACGTCGGCGGTGCTCGGAATGGTTAGCGAGACTCCTATGGTACAACCTAGCCATTAAACATCACTGCCTGGCCTGGCTTTAACAACAGGCGCAATTCGTCAGGAAATTCTGGACGGCCTTTGGGAGGCCGGAATGGGGCATGCTGGCTACCCAGAACTACTGCTATCGGACCAACCTTGCAAGTCATTTCTTCCAAATAATAAGCGCAGTTGATCAGTCCGGGAGCACTACCTCAGGGCGTTCCTCTGGGGTCAACTAGCCAGGGGCCGTCTCGATGCCAGTCCTGTTCCGATGCTCCTGGATTGGTCACTCACGCGGTCGCACTATGAAGCTGATTAGCGTTTCCCAAAATAGCCTTCATTCGACACAACACCGGAGGATTGTCGAGAAAAAATGCGAATCGATCGTCTTTCTCAAGGAGCTGATGAATAAATTCCTTTTTATTCGATGCATAGGTTTCATCTATCGATTTTCGTAGAATCTCTATTTGCAAGTCAGTTAAGGCAGACTGTACTATCAAATAGCCCCACCTAAGGAAGAAAGACGCTTCCTTCGCAAGCTCAGGACTAAGTTCTGGATTCATCTGAGACGGAATAATTGCAGAGTCAAGGCGCATAATTTTTTCAATCCCTAGACGCAACCCTCACAAGCTTCTGTAAGGAACGAAGCTCACGTGGCGGTTCCATATTACAACCGAACTCAGCATAGGAAACTTCAGCAACGTACAAGTCTCCGGACGAATCAGTGGCAATACAGTGAGGTGCGTAGAATCTTCCTGGTTCATCTCCATAGGACTCGTGGCTGAGCCGGGCAAGCAACCTACCTTGTCGATCAAGGACTGAGACACGGGGTCCAAGATCGCGAACGATATTTCCAATCGCTGGGCTGCCGCCATAATACTCCCCCACAAAAACCAAATCTCCAGTCAGGTGGACCGCTGCAGACCTAGACAGACCGTCCCATTTAAACAAGAAATCGCCAGCGGGACCAAATACCTGAATGCGATGGTTCTCACGATCAGCGACATAGATCATGCCTTCCTTATCGACTATAAGATCATGCACGACGTTAAATGCTCCATCTTCTGTACCAGATGTCCCAAAAGTTCCAAGAAGCCTTGCACCATCTGCGCTAAACCGATGCACGCACGCATTTCCATAACCATCAGCGACTAGGATTTCTTCATTACGTGAATCGATCGCTACCCGAGTTGGCTTGCAAAAGGGTCGACCACTCATAGGCTCAGAGCTCACATAACGTTCATTCAAAGTTGCTATCAACCTTCCGTCGCTGCTGAAACGGCGAATAGAGTGATCACCAGTATCTACACACCAAACGGTGTCATCTGGAGCTACAGTAATCCCGTGAGGTTTAGTAAACTGGCCCTCACCCCAACTTCTCAAAAAAGTTCCATCTGCGTTAAATACGATGACCGGATGATCCCCTCTGCAAAAAACGTAAATCTGGTCTGTCGAATCAACAGCTACTGAAACGGCCTCCCGGTAACACCAGCCTCTCGGGAGACTTCCCCAGTTAAGCCCTGACATTTCGTAGCGGCACTCACCTTCTCCTACAAACGCCATCTATTAAATCCCTTAGGTACTATGGCTAATAACCCCAAGCCCTCGCAATCTCCGAACCGGTCATAGCTGGTCGTATCGCCATCTTTTTTCCAAACGGCCACGTTTTATGGCGACTGATATCAGCAGGCCTCAGGCGCTCCTCAACAACTCTTCCGATGATTTCTGAGTGCGAATACCAGCAGACACTATAACCGTTGCCACGGCGATTACGGCCGCAGCAATAAACACGTACTCATAACCAAATGCTTTCCATATCACGCCTCCAGCCAGCGGCACCGACATAGAGAAGACATGATCGATCGTAACACCCATTGACAACGTCGGAGATAGATCAGAGCGGTCAGAAATGATACTGCTGACATAAACCGAACGTGCCGATCCTACGAAGAACAACAGGTGGTCCATCACATAGGTAGCGCTGACCACTATGATGGCTACCTGAGCCACGAACAGTTGTTCCGCAAGTCCGTACAGGAGACAGACTATCACTAACAGCAGAGCGTCTGCAGTCAAAGTCATTCGTGGCCCAAAACG
>CAZTZA010000038.1:8411-17313 GCA_964618015.1 uncultured Spirochaetaceae bacterium
AACCCAGAGAACAAGAACCACAAGAGAGCTACCGTGGAGAGAGGCTGATCGTACACCGTTACAAGAGCCCAAAGAGCAAACGTAATAAACACCTGCTTACGAACACCAAACAGTGCGCAGAGGAGATAATAGCGCTTGTACCGACGGTCAAACCTCAGTCTCCTCCGTTTAACCCGTTGGATAGATTGACCGCGAGTGACAAACATAACTAAAGCGGCGGCTGCCACCGATAACATCGCACCTGCAAAGAAGAAAGGTCGGTAGCCTATATCGGTCAATCGCCCAACTCCCAGAATGGCAATAGCCGCAACCAATGCACCAACGGTACGCCAGAAACCGACCCAGCCAAGACGCCGCCCGGCGCCATCTTGGCCTCCAGATTCAATGATGATTGACTGTTCCATAACCGTAGACAAATGCATGCCGGCACTGTGAACCATTACAAAGCCAATCAATGGTAATGCCGGGACTATTCCAGCAACGGAATCAGGAATAATTCGTGGAGGGAGCAGTGCAAGAGCAGTCATACCAGCAGCAGTTGTCATTGCTGCAATCACAAATACGCGGCGCTCAGTAGCAGCGCCTAGCATCACTCCGTAGAACACTACAGCGAAACCTTGAGACTCACGCGGAAACTCTAGAAAACTTCGAAACCCAGCTCCCATCTGGAACTGACCGCGCAAAAAATGCGGAAAATTAATATCGAATATGGTAATGCCTGCCCCGAATAAGGCAAACGCAACAATCAATACCGTAAATCGTGCGCCGGCCCAATTGTCGTTATGCGCAGTCAGAAAAGTTATTCCAAGTCAACACTAGAGGCACCCAAGATCTCCAGATACTTTCATCATAGACAATAGCAATTAAGGAAGCCATTAAGCAGTCTATCTCCTCCAGAACCTCAAGGAACGCCGTCGGCGTCAGCAATCATAGCTTAGTCAGCCGCCACTCACAGCCGGAACAAACAAAATTTTTTCCGCGTGGTCGATTCTCTGAAGCCACGCTGACTTGAGATTATCCGCAATAATGTCATCATCTACTGCCACTGCTGACGTCAGTCGCAACTCTCGGCCAAGCCCAGGGAAAAGAGTGTCCAACTCAGAGATCAAAGCTCGTACCGTTCGTGCGCAGCTTTCAACTTCCCCAACGCCCCCAGTAAACATTCGAAAACGTGTAGGAATTTCGACACGCACGACAACTCTCCGCCCTTAAATTTAGCGCTTAATATTACTGCTCGAGCGCCTTTGCTTTGATTGCAGATAGCACCCGTGGCGGAGACATCGGGCAGGTCGTCATGCGTACGCCAACCGCCGAATAAATGGCATTGGCGATCGCAGCAATTGGCGGCACGATTGGAACCTCTCCCACACCACGAACCCCATAAGGATGCCGAGGATTCGCCACCTCGACAATAACAGTATCTATCATGGGGAGGTCCAAAGCGACTGGCATTCGATAATCGAGGAAGCCTGCATTCTCCATCACACCGTCGGGATTGAAGATGTATTCCTCATTGATAGCCCATCCGATTCCCTGAACAGCTCCACCCTGCATCTGTCCTTCAACATAAGATGGATGAAGAGCTTTACCGCAATCTTGAAGAACCGTGTACCGAGTAACTAGTACGCGCCCAGTCTCGGGATCCACCTCCACATCTGCGATATGAGTAGCGAATGCTGCTGCTGCTCCTGGGGCGTTCAAAGACCTAGCAGAAGTAATCATACCTCCAGTAGAGTGTGACTCTTCTGCGATCTCCTTTAGAGAAAGAGACTTGCTGCTACCAGTGAGAACCGCGTTACCGTCTGACCACTCCACCTGATCAAGGCTAACCTCCCAGATCTGTGCGGCACATCCTCTCATTTGAGTGATTGCGTCCCGACAAGCATTAACCACAGCCCAGCCGGTAGCATAAGTGACCCTGCTGCCTCCGGTGACCGCTGTATGTCCGACTGATTCGGTGTCGGCGACCTGGGGTCGAACCTTGTCGACCGGAATGCCCAGCTCCTCAGACACGATCATGGCCATCACCGCGCGAGAACCACCGATGTCAGGACTTCCTTCAGATACAGAAGCGGTGCCGTCTTCATTAATTTGTAACGTCGCAGACGACAGACCACCAGCATTCATCCACCAGCCACTAGCCACGCCACGTCCCTGATTAGGAGCCAGCGGCGCACTGTAGTGCTCATGGTCACGTGCAGCCTCCAGAGTTTCTCTAAGACCGATGCGAGGCCATTTTACGCCGGTGGAGTGGAGAACTCCTTCGACTGCGGCATTGCGCAGCCGGATCTCTAACGGTTCTATGCCGAGTTCCTCGGCAATTTCCTCTAAGACCGTTTCCGCTGAAAAGGTGGCGTTGGGAGCAGCAGGTGCACGATAAGCGCAAGAACGCGGCTTATTCACACATACGTCGTAGCCTTCAATCTTGAGGTTGGTCAGGGCATACGGGGCAAAGATACCTTCCATGGCACAACCCATGGCAGAGCCAGCGAAAGCACCCGCCTCGAAAGCTAGGTACGCATAGCCAGCAGTAAGCCGACCATCCTTGGTAGCGCCAATTTTGCAACGGATATACGAAGCTGGTGCTGGCCCAGAGGCCCGAAAAACCTCGTCCCTCGTCATCACTAACTTCACCGGGCGATCCGCTTTACGTGACAGCAAGATACCAACAGGTTCAAGATAGACAGTAGTCTTCCCGCCAAATCCACCGCCAATTTCGGCAGGCTGTACCTTGATCTGTGAAGTATCCATATGAAGGAGCTCGGCACATAGTTCACGGATCATAAAATGACCCTGGCTAGAGGCCCAGATATTCACCTGACCGTCCTCGCTGGCGCGTACAACAGCAGCATGTGGCTCGATATACCCTTGATGAACAGTGTTGACTATATGCTCACGCTCAATGACGACATCTGCTTCAGCAAAACCCGCGTCAATGTCACCAAGCTCCTGAATATCGTACTTTGCAATATTTGTAGGACGGTCAGGCGCATCCTGCAAACCCTTGGTACGCATCGATTCGTGCAGGACCGGTGAGTCATCCTTCATCGCATCACGCACGTCAAGAACTGGCGGCAGCACTTCGTAAGCAACTGAGATCAGTCTTGCTGCTTCCTCGGCTTGCCTCATGGTAGTCGCAGCAACCGCCGCAATTGCATGACCATGATAAAGGGCTTTCTCTTGGGCCATGACATTACGCGCCAAATCAGAATAGTC
This sequence comes from uncultured Spirochaetaceae bacterium, assembly GCA_964618015.1. GTDB lineage: Bacteria > Spirochaetota > Spirochaetia > SZUA-6 > Bin103 > CATQHW01. Next base: position 11,628 of record CAZTZA010000038.1, read on the forward strand.
AGCCGGGGTCTCACCTGATTCAGCAACACCAGTTGGAGGCGGGGGGAAATCCGCTCCAGTTACCACAGATTTGACACCAGGCGCTATCTGGGCCTTCGAAGTATCAATGGAAAGAATCCGCGCATGAGCATGCGGACTTCGGAGAATTTTGGCATACAACATCCCGGGTAGCGCCAAGTCAGCGCCGTATTTTGCATGTCCGGTAACCTTATCTACGCCGTCATGACGGATCGGTCGAGACCCTAAGACTTTAAAAGCTCTCGTTCCGTTGGACCCGTTCTTGCCATTATCATGTGCCATGAATCTTCCCCCTTATCGGATTGCAGCAACTTGCTGAACAGCGCGGACTATTTTGTCATAGCCAGTACAGCGACACAGGTTCCCGGCCAACCAATAACGAATCTCGTGTTCGGAAGGATCCGGGTTTCGCTCCAGCAGGTTCTTCGCCGCCAAAATAAAGCCTGGCGTGCATATGCCACACTGAAGCGCGGCGTTCTCCAAGAACGCCTCCTGCAATGGGTGCAGTTTCTCTCCGTCCGCAACTCCCTCGATTGTTTCAATTGAACACCCTTGAGTCTCGGCAGCAAGCACTAGACAGGAACAAACTATTCGGCCGTCCAAGATAACAGTACACGCACCGCAGTCACCTGTAGTGCATCCCTCCTTAGTGCCGAACAAGTTTAGCTCCTCCCTTAGAACCTCGGACAGGCTCTGATGAGCTTCGCATAGGAACTCAGTCGGGTCGCCGTTGATCGTAGTCTCTACGTGGATCTTTGCCATTTTCCTCTATCCTCAACTATCAGCCTCATGCCCGTGCACGATCACGCGCTAAGGCCGCGGTTCTTCTGGTTAGAACCTCTGTAATATCCCGCCGAAACTCTGCGGTGCCACGTCGATCACTGATCGGCCGTGCCAACGCTGCAGCCAGCTTGCCTGCATCTACAAGCGTACTATCACTGAGATCGCTACCAACAAGCATCTCTCCTACTTCCTCGGCAACAAATGCGGTCGGCGCGACCGCTCCCAAAGCCACACGAGCAGCTGTGCAAGTTCCAGAGCCATCAATGGTCACGTTTACACCGACCCCAACTACAGCAATATCCATCTCTGTTCGTGGTATGAATCGCTGGTATGCATCAGCGGAACCAGCCGTAGGCAGAGGGATCCGGAAGGCTACGACCATCTCGCCAATTGCAAGCGCCGTTGAACCCGGGCCAGTAACAATATCCGTTACATTAACGTTACGAGACCCTTGCTGTCCTGCGATTACCACCTCCGCATCAAGCGCCATCAATGCCGGCACAGTGTCGGCTGCTGGGCTGGCGTTACAAAGGTTACCACCCAAGGTAGCGCGACTCTGGATCTGAGTAGATCCTATCAGCTCTGCAGCCTCAATAAGACCGGGAAAATTATCGCGGAGATCCTCCTGCTCGCTCAATACCGCACAGGGAACGGCGGCACCAAGCAGCAAATGATCGGCCTGCCAGTCAATGACGTTGACATCAGGGATATGTTTAATATCGACATAGTGCTCCGGATAGGAACCGGTGATACGCACCTGCACCATCAAGTCTGTGCCACCGGACACAACGCGTGCAGCCGGGCCGTGCCTCAATAACAGGGAAGTCGCCTCCTCGATAGTCTGCGGTACAGTGAAATGTGAACTTATGCTCAATGTTACTTTCCTTTACCCAATATTTAAGCGCTAAATTAACGAAAATATCATACGCATATTACCGAAGGAACTGTGTCTCGTACAGCCGTTGATAAAGCCCGCCAGCGACGCTGAGATCAACATGGTTTCCACGTTCTACCACCTTACCTCGATCGAGCACGAGAATTATATCCGCGGATAGAATAGTACTAAGGCGATGAGCAATAATTATGGAGGTACGCCCCCTAACTACCCGTGCCAATGCCTCCTGGATCAGATTCTCCGAACGGGTGTCAAGGTGGCTTGTTGCTTCATCCAGAATTAGAACACGAGGATTCTTGAGGATTACACGAGCAATCGCTAGGCGCTGCTTTTCTCCGCCTGAAAGGCGATACCCGCGCTCGCCTACTACCGTGTCGTAACCAGAAGGCAACGCTGCAATGAAATCATGGATATTGGCGGCACGGCACGCTTCTTCAACGGAATCTTGGCCTACCAACGGGTCAGCGTACAGAAGGTTGGCTCGCACCGAGTCATGAAACAGGTAAGGCTCCTGAGTCACCATGCCGATCTGCTCCGCCAATGACTCTAAGGCAAGAGTGCGAGTGTCATAACCATCTAAAAATATTGCCCCACTAGTCGCGTCATATAGACGAGGGATCAGGTAAGTTAGCGTAGTCTTACCAGCACCCGAAGGGCCAACCACTGCAGCACTCTGGCCGGGATTTACCGTGAAGCTCACGTGCTCTAAGGCCCATTCTCTCGCCTGGTGGATGCTCGGCTTCATAGGCTCCTCTATCCTTCTCCCCGGATACACACCCGGCTGCCTTCCCCGACCTATCCTACGCTCCGGGCTCGCGACCAGATCACCCCTGCCAGTTGCCGTGAACGGCATGTCTTCCACCCTGGCTGCCCGACGACCTTCGCTTAGGAGGAGCTGTTCGTCACGCTCGTAGCGAAAACTGACGTCGCTGAACTCTATCCGCCCATCGGCACGCCCTATTTGGTAAGCAGGAGATGACTCCTGGATATCAATTGGCAAGTCCAACACCTCAAAGACACGCTCGAAACTCACCAACGACTGAGCTACCACCACAACAACGTTGCTCAGAGATCGTAATGGCCCATACAGCTGCGTAAGATAAGTACTGAAGGCAACTAGTGTACCTATTGTCAGTCCCCCTCTGATGTGCAGGTGGCCACCCACCAAATAGATCACAGCAGTTCCAACTGAAGTAGCGATTCCCATAAAAACAAAAAAACGACTACCTATTACGGCCTGTCGAATGCTGAGCTCCCGCACCCCCTCAGCCTGCTCTGCAAACCGGCGCTGCTCCTCTTGGCGGCGTCCGAACAACTTCACCAGAAGCAACCCGCTAATGTTGAGAGTCTCATTCATTATTGAATTCATGCGTGCATTGCGTTCCATAACTTGACGGGAAACCTTACGAAGTGATGTCCCGAACCTGCGGCCTAAGAGAAGGAATATAGGCAATACGGCTAACCCCAGAACCGTTAGGCGCCACTCGATCGCTAACATTATCGCCAGGGTCCCCGCAACTGAAATCAAGTTGGTAGTAACGTCAACCATTGTGTTGGTGACGGCACTCTGCGCACCGATCACGTCGTTGTTTAATCGGCTCATGAGCTCGCCAGTTTTGTTGTCGGTGTAGAAACGGAGCGACATACGCTGCAGATGAGAGTAGAGCGCATTACGCAGATCCAGAATGATGCCTGATCCGATTGATGCGTCCAGCTTGCGTTGCCAGATACGAATGCCAGCCGCTGTCACGGGTATCGCGACGAGTGCAATTGCCAAAAAATTAAGCCGTACGACGTCTTTCTCAGGCAGCGTGCGATCAATCAGATCACGAAGAATTAGCGGTGTAATTAAGCCTAGGGCAATCGTGATGATAATGATAAAGAGCAGCAGCGCGATCCTTCTGGCATAAGGGCGTGCGTAGCGGAGCACCCGCCGCAACAAAGCACGACTGACTTGCGGACGCACCTGCTCATCCCCGTGTCGGAGCATGAATCCGATGCCCCGACCGGGACCGAACATACCATACATATAACTATCCTAACTGCAAGAAAAATCGATGTCTTATTCCTTTCAGAAATTTCTAACACGAGACCTCAGAAAACCCATTAGGAAAAGAGTATTACAGCCCTCAAATTACCCCAGCCAAAGAAGCCTCATCGATCACCAACTCGCCCTACAGCAAATCTTCAACACCCACTTTAAGAGACCGCAGGACCTGTTCTACAGCATTTAGGCCAAGAGACTTCAGTCACACCAAATACCTACATATTCTTCTTCAGTAATATATTGCACTATAGTGAACTAAGGACCTACATCGAATTTGCACGTGTTACACTCCAGTTGCGAAGTTTCGTCTTGAAGATGTCAGACTGAAAGTGCACGGTCTCGCGCAGTCACTTCATAGGTATCCTCAACTTTTCCATCCTGTACCACGTAGATCTGGCGGTAAAGCGCCACTGAAGGGCACACATGGGTAGGAACAACGTAATACTCATCTCCTACCTGAAATTTCGACTCAGTCGGCACTTCGAGCAACCAATGTTCCTCATTGTGGACCAGGGTACGAGCCCCTTCTATCCCAAGAAATTTACCCCTCTCACCGGTAGGGTCAGCAGCGATCGCCTTATTGCCCAGATCAAAGGTCAAGTATCCTGGAGTAGAGGCACTTAGCACACGTGTAAATAGGTGCGCAGCATGTTCAAAGTACAAATCCGGCAACGTGGTGGAATAGGTCATATCGTGCAAGAAACAAGTGCCAGGAGATAGATCAGCATCCGGATAACGAGCATGGCAGGGAAACGTTGGCGTGCCTCCCATAATGCGGCGTGGTACAGGCAAACCCTCTGCTTCAAGCTCTAACTGCAAAGCCTTGACTGCTACAGTACCCTCATCACAGGCAGCGTCACGCTCACCACGGTCGGACTGATAATTGTGCCCGTCATAGCCATGTAAGCCGGCAGGGTAGACGCCAGGCAGCTTCGCGATCAGACTGTATAGGGCGACCGCACCTTCCCCTGGCGTTATTCCAGTACGGTGCATACCTAAGTCAACATCGAGCATCACTCCTATCGATACTCCGGCTGCAACAGCGGCTAACGACAACGCGCGCAAAGGACCAGGATCGTCAATGAGGGCTGCAAAACGGGTAGCGGAGTAGCGCCGAGCCAGCTCAGCCATTCGAGCTGGGTTAGGACCGACAAGCTGATACGCCACCAGCACATCAGGTGCTTCTACGCCTGCAAGCATCTCCGCCTCAGCAATTGTACTGCACTTGAACCGCTGAAATCCGTGCCGCATCAGACGCCGCGTGAGTTCAGCCGATTTGTGAGTTTTAACGTGCGGCCATACTCGATCAGCAGAGCCTGCAATTTCTATCACTCGTTCAATGTTTCGGTCAAGACGATCAATGTCGAGAAGCAAGGAGGGGCTCGGAAGATCCCTTGAATCTCGTAATCGATAGCTCATCAGATCCACCTCTCATAGTCGCAGATTAAGTATCGCGATGTAAAATAATACCACGCATGCTATGAAAAAGTGTCTGCAACCGTTCGCATTCGGGCTCTGCCAACGCCGCACGAGCCAAAACATCGCGCAAGAACACACTCAACTCTTCCGTCCCCTGCTGCCTGAATAAACCAACCCCATCAAGAAGATCTATTAGCGGACCTATAGCAGCACTGACCTGGGATAGTGCAACCGGCTCATAGTAACGAGTTGGCTGATGTTCACCTCGAGCACAGAAAAGCTCATAGGAGACGATCTGAACTGCATGAGAAAGATTGAGAGATGGAAAATCCGGGTGAGTCGGAATCGACAACATTCCAGTGCAATGGGCGAGCTCCTCGTCCAGTAGACCGGTTGCTTCAGTACCGAACACCAACGCTGAGACGCCGGGTCCGCGAGCAGAAAGGTGCTCACTCAAACTTGAAAGCGGAATAGGAGCGAGCTTTCGACGTTTGCCGCGACGCCGGCTTAACGCGAGAGCTTCG
>CAZTZA010000038.1:17323-19625 GCA_964618015.1 uncultured Spirochaetaceae bacterium
ACAGTCCGAAATCGCATCAGGAAGGTTGTCCACCCGAGGAGCTTTAGTGAGCAAATCAGCTGCGTGCACAGCTGCCGCCCTTGCATCACTCTCGTCGAAATCTCCGTTGACGATAGACAAGTTGTGTAATCCCATCGTCTTCATAGCTCTGCATACTGAACCCACGTTACGGCCATCACGAGGCCCCGCCAACACCAGACGAACTTGCCGTTGAGAAGTCATAGCCTAAATTCGGTAATGAGCCGCCGGGTAACTATCAGCCCCTGACGCAGATCAGAAATCTCTGCTGAATAATATTCATAAACCGAGGTAAGAGCGTTCAAGCGAACCCCATTGGCGCACTTGAACGCTGGCCCTTGCCCAGCCATCTACTCATAGTATGCTTGTCGACCAATTAAAGCCAACAGGGATTGATGCTGGATAGTAAATTATAGATGAAAGCGATCACCAATCTGAAACATCTCGCTATTTGTATTAACTCGATCCTCCACTACAGAAGCGATAAGTTGCCCAATAACACCTCCAAATTTGAAGCCGTGACCACTACCTGCACCGGCCACGATAAGTCGCTCGAAACCAGGGACCCTGTCGATAATGAAATGCGCGTCAGGAGCCATCGTATAAAGACAACTCCTGCCGTAGCTCTCCTTGAATTCTGCCAAACCTGGAATGCGTTGCTTCAACATCGTGACGACATCCTCGGCAAAAGCAGAAGTTCCTGTACGGTCAATGTCAGCATCCACCTCAGGGCCAAGTCGGTCTCGAGCTACCTTAACGCGCCCCTCCCGAAGTAAGGGAAATCCATACCACTGGTCCCCGTCCGGATCAGCGGACCAGACTGGCATACGCGGGTAGGTGAACGCTTCCACATTGGGGGTTGGCAAAAGAAGCAATTCCTGACGCGTAGTAAAAAGACGTCGGGCAATTGCTGGCAACAGCCGTCCAATCCATGCTCCAGCTGCAACCACCGCCTGGTCAAAAGACCGGCTTAAATCGCCCGTATATATAACAACTTCCGCAGGATTCTCATCTAACCCAGTCACTCTCGTTCGCTCCCGCAGCTCAACTCCGGCGTCACGTGCTATATCAATAAGCAAGCGGACTGCGTTTGTACTCTCCAAATAACCTCCCCACGGGTCGTAGACGCCAATCTCGTCGTCAGCAACCGAAAACTGCGGAAACCGCTGACGCAGCATCGGAGCTGAAAGCATTTCCACCTCCGTCGCCCCTCGGTCGTGCAACAAACGAACACTATCGGCCATCAAAGAGTCTTGAGCAAAACTCGAAAGAATACTGAGGTGTCCAGCTCGATGCAGCACGTGACGGCCCGTGACTTGTTCCCATACGTGCCATTGCCGCGCAGAGCTTTCAACCAAATCTACGTACCCGGCCTTGTCCTGGGCATAGTAAACACGGCGTATCGCCTTGCACTCATCGGTTGAACTAGCTCGTGGCGCTGGAACCAGGTCCATGTCAAACAAGGTGACCTGATGACCACATTCTATCAGCTCCACTGCCGCAGCCGCTCCGAAAACGCCTGCACCTATTACTGCGATTTTCACACCATCGACCCTATTTAACTCAGGAGGTTCCGTTAGCTCGCAATAACGATCCAAAGCGCTCTAAAGCTTCCAAATTGTGTGCCGGCAGATGTTCGTCAACGAAAGGTAACGCCGCCCTTAGGCCACGTGTACGTGGCGCAAAACCGGGTGATCCTGCTAGTGGATTTAGCCAGTTTAGTTGCCCGCTGCTTCGGTTCAGACGATCAATTTCACGTTGTAGGAGCGCTGCGTCGCCTCGGTCCCAGCCATCTGAAATCATCACGACCACAGCTCGCTCTGACAGAACCCGGCGTGCCCAATAGTAGTTGAATTCTCGGAGCACTTCTCCTATCCGAGTACCGCCACCCCAGTCCCATACATGGTCAGCTACAGCGCGTAGTACATCAACCAACTTGCGCCCAGTAAGCAGTCGAGTAACTCGTGACAGCCGCGTACCAAAAACAAACGCCTCCCCTCTTGGCATACCTTTTGCGGCAGCGTACACAAACGCTAACAACGCGCTGCTGTAGCTCTTCATGGAGCCTGAAACGTCACAGAGAAGGATCAACCGACGAGGCCGCTGTTTACGTTTACGCCAACACAACCACGTAAGTTCGCCGCCCGCACGAAGACCTGCACGCAAGGTTCGCCGCAGATCAATCAAATGCCCTCGACGCGCAGCCCTCGTACGACGAGCCTGAAGCTGAGGCAGCTCAGTCTGAACGAGGTATATTAAATCATATATCTGCTGAAGCTCGGTT
>CAZTZA010000039.1:0-19487 GCA_964618015.1 uncultured Spirochaetaceae bacterium
CAGCCGGCCGAGACCGCGTACTGTCGTAGGGTTGGCTAGTAATATCTTAGTAGCGACCCTGCTAATCGCTGCGTGTGGAGCCAATGAGTCCTCGGGGTCTGCTGCAAAGCGACTTCTTAATCAGATTTCTTCAATTGCGGATCTTGGGCCCGGCCTGTATGCCGAAATGGATACCAGTCGCGGGACTATCATCGTCAAACTGGAATATGAAAAAGTTCCTCTAACTGTTGCTAACTTCGTCGGTTTGGCCCAAGGGTCAATTACTTTTACAGGCAAGGATAGTCCAGGCCCCTACTACGATGGGCTAACATTCCATCGAGTCATCGATGACTTTATGATTCAGGGAGGTGATCCCACCGGCACGGGCCGAGGTGGTCCTGGATATACCTTTCCGGATGAGATTCACCCGTCGCTTCGTCATGATCGCGCGGGCACTCTTTCCATGGCAAATGCTGGTCCTGATACAAACGGTAGTCAGTTTTTTATTACCCATAAGGAGACACCATGGCTTGATGGGAAGCACTCGGTCTTTGGCTATGTGGTCTCTGGCCAAGAGGTGGTTGACGCTATTCGCCAGGGAGACGCTCTTAAATCGGTTCGTATCCGGCGTAGCGGCCTTTCAGCAGAGTCTTTTTATGTAGATCAGAGTGTGTTTGATGGGTTGCGAGATAAAGCAGGGTCACGAGAAGCTGAGCTGGCGGCGGCCTCCCGAGACGAATCCTTGGCCGAGGTGCGGCGTCGGTGGCCTGGAGCGACTGTCACTGAAACTGGTTTGAGGTACATCGTCGAACGTGCAGGCGAAGGTGATGATCGACCTAATTTAGAAATGTACGTTGAAGTCCATTACACTGGAGCTCTACTTGACGGGACTGTTTTTGACAGTTCCCGTGATCGTGGAAGTCCTGTCGTGTTTCAGATTAACCGAGTGATTCCAGGTTGGCAGGAGGCTCTCGTTGGAATGAGAAAGGGTGAGAGACGCACGCTTATCATACCACCGGAGCTAGCCTATGGTGATCGTGGAGTGCCTCAGGCCGGAATTTTGCCGGGGTCGTTTTTGATTTTTGACGTTGAGCTAATTCGGTTCCCCGTTGATGCCCCTGCTGGGAGGTAGCACTTGTGGAGAAGTCGACTCACGTGCACCCGGGCGTGGGTTAGCAGATTCGGCTATAATCAGGGATGGGCCGTACTCTAGATAAGGCGCAAATAGCTGCGTTGCCGCTCGGTTGGTTTCCAGGAACTATCCATGTCGTTGATTCCGCACAGTCGGCTGCTGAAGCCTTTGCTTGGCTTGGAGGAGAGTCCGTTCTTGGTTGTGACACTGAAACCCGGCCATCATTTAGACGCGGAGAGCGCCATCCTATCGCACTTCTGCAGCTTGCGTCCGAACAGCATGCGGTTTTGGTGCAACTGCAACGAGTAGGAATTCCGCCGGAGCTGCGCGAAATTATAGAATCGAAGAGGATTATAAAAGCGGCACAGGCTCCATCTGACGAGGTGCGAGCATTAAACGCTACCTACGCAGTGAAACCTGAGTGTCTTATCGATGTCGAAATGCTCATGCGTCAAGCTCGGTTAATCCCTAGTAGCGTACGCGGCCAGGCGGCTCATTTCCTTGGAATACGGGTCTCCAAGGGAGCCCAGATCTCGAACTGGGAACGGCCTCGGTTGAGTCTCTCGCAGCAGAGATATGCAGCTACCGATGCTTGGGTCTGTCGACATAGCTACTTGCAATTGAGTAGGCCCAAAGCTGAGTTTGGAGGATCGTAGAATGAACGCGTTCAAGCTTCTTCTGACATCGGTTTTTATGATGTTGGCCCTTATTTCGTGTGTTGATATTGAGGTTCAATTTATTTTGAAGCGTGACGGGAAGGGATATTTAGAATTGACGTACGACATGGATGTGGAGGCTACCACCCTTCTTGATGCAAATGATCAACGACCGGCCATTCCGTTGCCGATAACGCGCCAGGACTTTGAAACAGCACTCTCTGGAGCGGATGGTGTGAAGATGCGGCGGTTCCGTCGTTCAGATGATGAAGAAGGGGTGCACATCTCAGCGCGAATTGCTTTTGACAGTGTCGAGGATCTCCGTTCAATCGCGGGTTTCGAGAGTCTATCAGTTTCGTATGAAGCAGATGGTCATGGGGGCGGTGTTCTTTCTCAGCGAGTAATCCCTGAGAGAGAATTAAATAAAGTTCCAGACCAAGCCAGCATTGAATTTTTACATTCGATAGCTAGTGAATCTCGTATTTCCTTTGTTGTAGTTGCTCCGGCAAAGATTCGGTCGGCAACGGGGGCCTCTGTGGACTCCAGAGGACGTACTGCGCGGTTTTCGAGAACCCTTGCTGATTATCTTTTAGAACAAGGGCCGGTAGATCTGATAATCCGTTGGTAGGCTTTCTCGTTCGTGCAGTCCAGCCTTGACGTAACCCCTTAAAGTACAGATAGTACTCCTATAGTTTTTCCGACTAACAATTACATTTAGATTCCCTGGAGCTTCCGGTAACGATGGATGTTCTTAAAGACGTTAAAAAGGCCGAAGAAGATGCCGAGCGCATCGAGCAAGAATACCGCGCTCGCGCAGATGAGCTTCTTTCTTCCGTAAACGATGAAATAGAGCAACGCGGTAATATGCTCAGAAAGAAATTTGATGACGAAATGACTCGGCGCAATGCTGAGCTTGATGAGAATTTTAATGCAGAGCATGGGGCAATTGTGGAATCAGGCCGTAAGGAAAGGGACGCGATAGTAGCTGCGGCGCGCGGTCGCCACGACGAAGCCGTCGATCTGATCCTGCAACGGATGCAGCGGTAGTCGGAACGTGGCTATCGCGGACCTCTCTAAGGTTGAGGTCGTTCTGCCAAAAGGTAACGTCGATTCCGTTCTATCTGGTTTGGAGCAGTCCGGGTTGCTCCACGTTGATGATATTCACCTCTCTCTATCTGAAGATATAGCTCAGGAAGAGGCTGAGCAGCCTCTTCCTGTTAGCGGAGCAACGGGACATCAAGCCGATGTTGATTTTCTTTTGCAGCTTTTTCAGAGGTTTGCGCCAACGAAAAAGGGACTCCTTGAAGAGTTTTTCGGCTCGCCGCCGCCACGTACACGGGGCGATCTTAACGACTTACTGGATAGCATTGATGTTACGGATGTACGTGCACAGCTGAGTAATGAGCTTTCTCGTTATGACCAATTAATCGCAGAGCAGACGATGCTTCGGCAACGCAAGACGAACTTAGAGCCATGGAGTGAATTGGAATTAGGCCTCGATGACCTGAGGGGCGGTCGACATATAAAATTTTTACCAGTGAGGATTACCGGTAGTCAGGATGTGATTCTTGCGGCCGTTAGGAGTCAGGAGCTGGGGTCGACGACCACCCTTACGACCGTTTCAGCTGATAAGAATATGAGCTACGGCATAATTATCGTTCTGGCCAACGAGTTGGCCGAAGTCCAGAATGGTTTGCGCCAGCTGCCTGCTGACCTTGTTGATCTTCCGGCGGATAGCCGAAGGCCTGCGGTAATTATCGCCGAGGCGACCGAGCGCTTAGTCGAGATCGCTGAAATGCTCAATAAAATTGAGAGTGGTTTTGTTACGGCGGCAAAACGCTACCGGAGTGCCGTTTTAGCCCATGCTGACGCGGCAGCGGGCAATCGAGCTCAACACGAAGCTCGACGTCGACTATTCTATTCGAAGAGATCCGCGATAATGGTCGGATGGGTGAGAACCGAACATGTCGATCCGTTGCGAATGGTACTGAAGGAGACTTGTCCCACCGCTCGAGCACGGTTTTCTGCTCCTGATTCCGGAGACGATCCTCCTGTAGATCTTGCTAACCGGACTTTGATCCGGCCGTTTGAGTTCTTAATTCGAATGTTTGGCATGCCTAAATATTTCGGAATTGACCCGACTCCGTTTGTAGCAGTTGCGATGACGTTGTTTTACGCTTTAGCGCTTGGTGATGCTGGCTACGGGTTCTTACAGGTTCTGCTGTCGCTGTGGCTGATGCGTCGTTACCAGTCAGCCGGTGAGACGCGGCTTTTTCTACGTATGTTTGTGATAACAGGTATAGCTTCAATTGTTGTGGGCATTCTTACTTGGAGTTTCTTTGGGGCAAGTCCCGGCGTTGATCCGAATATCGGGAATAAGATTTTTGGGGTTCTTCCTCTGCTCACCCCCTCGAGGGACATTGTAGCGCTAATGGGCTTTTCCATTGGTGTGGGTGTAGTATTTCAGCTAGCTTCGATTGTGGCCGGACTGGTCAACGTTTGGAAATTAGGTAAGCCGCTTGATGCAGTAATGGAGAATGGATCATGGCTGGCCCTGTTAGTGGCGATGATTCTTTGGCTTGTAGTCCGTGTGGCCGGGTTTAATTCTCTGGAAGTTCCAACCACGGTTATTCTGTCCGTCACTGCTGTTGTAGTAGTAGTTTTTGGGATACGACAGGGCGGACGAATCGGTCGTATTCTTGCTGGCATTGTTTCCTTGTATGGCATAGTTGGCTACTATGGGTTGGTAGGCTTCTTCTCCGACGTACTATCATATATGAGGCTTGGTATTCTCAGTCTTACTTCGGCCTTTATCGGTCAGGTCGGTAACCTGATGGGGGGGCTTTTCTTCGGGGCGGAAGGGGGCTTGGCGTTAATCGTTGGGGCGCTCATAGGTAGTTTGATTGTTGTGATGTTCCACTTGTTGAATCTGGTTCTCAGTATGCTTGGCGCTTTCGTGCATTCGCTGCGGTTGAATTACCTGGAGTCCTTCCAGCGCTACTTCGATGCCGGGGGACGCGCGTTTACTCCCCTACGAGGCGATTCCAAGCATTATCGAATCACTAACACCGTTGTGACCTAAGGAGGCACGAATGGAGTTCTCTCTCGGCTTTGCGATCGCCCTACTTGGTGGGGCTATGACCGCTGGATTAGCGGCGTACGGATCCTCGGTGGGCGTTGGACTCGCCGGCGAGATGGCTGGCGGAGTCATCTCGGAGGATCCTGACCGGTTCGGCCTGATGCTTATTTTGCAGGCATTGCCGGCGACTCAGGCAATTTACGGCCTAGTAGTAGCGATCCTAGTAATGCTGAAGTTAAATGCACTTGGCGGCTCGGCCGTGACAAACCTGGCTCTATGGCCCGGTTTGGCGATCTTCGCTGCTTGTGTGCCCGCGATGTTTGGCGAGCTCATTTCTCCGATCTGGCAGGGAAAGGTCGCAGTTTCATCCATGGGTGCCGTTGCCAAGAAACCCGACACCTTTGGACGTGCTCTGATTCTGCCGGTCATGGTGGAGACATTCGGCCTCTTCGCGCTGATTGCCACCTTGATCATCCTGCAGGTCGTCATTCCCGACCTTTCCTAAGATGGCGGACGATAGCCTTGTCGAACAAATTCTGACTGCTGCGCGCGAGCGGGGTGAGCAGGCATTGCGGGATGCACAGGCAGGTTTTGATGAGCGGTTTGAACGAGGTCTGAGTGAGCTGGAGCGAGCTGCTGATGAGCGTCGCGAAGTTGAGTGTCGACAAGCAGACGATCGGTTGCGACAGCGTCTTTCAGGGGCTCGTTTAGAGCAAAGCAAGCAGCTCGTGTCGCTTCGGAGAAAACTGATTGATGAGTTGTACAGTGATGCCTGGGAGCGGCTCAGTTCGGGTGATGCTTATCATTCCTATTTATCAATCCAGCTACGCGAGCATGCCGAGAGTGGAGACGAGCTTATCGTCTCTCAGCGGGAATCAGAACAGTTTGCATCCGAGTTTAATGGTCTGCTTGAGGAGTATGGAGTTACTTTAGCCGAGGAACAGGGGCGGTTTCGTTCTGGTTTTGTCATTGCAAGAGGTGATGTGCGACTCAATTGCACCTTAGATCAGTTTTTTGGTCAACTTCAGGAAGAGACTGAGATCGAAGTCGCGCAGTTCCTATTCGGCAGCGATTGATCGGTCGATGGTGCGGAGCGAGCGGGACTTCAATTTTCTCAACGGTGTGCTGAAAAGCCGTGAGCGCGAGCTGGCTGACGAATCTTTATCGCAGGAGTTGATGTCTGCGCGGGGTATAGCTGAGGTGATAGCTGCCTTGCCGCCGTGCCTGTTCGCGCAGACGGTCAGCGGGGATCCTACAGACAAGGGGATTGAGCGAGCTGCATATGAGGAGATGGCAGCTCTTTGGAAGATAGTGGCCGATTATGCTCCGATTCCTGAACTTGCTGAGCTAGTAGCAGCTCCACTGGACATACATAATCTCAAAGTTGCGTTGCTATGCCACTTTCGTAGCGACTCGCCCAATGAGCTATATCAGCCTACCGCCATGGTCTCTGCTGATGTGCTGACCGAAGTCAGCGATCTATCTACTGTGCGTGTTCCAAAGCATTATTTTCCTGCAATTCGAGTTGGTCTGGACGCATATTACAAAGCTGATCGGTCATCTCAGGCGCTCGAGCTTGCAATGGATCGTTCGCGTGGCCTGCTGCTCGTGGAGATTGCTAAGAGGAGATCAACATCACTTGCAGGCGTGCTTAATGATTGGGCCGACCTCGCGGTCGCGGAGACGATTATTCGTGGCAAGGATGCCGGTTTACAGTGGAACGTTTTGAGCTGGGGTTCTCACGGGTTTGTAGGGCAGTCACAGCTTCAGACGTTGTTTGATAGCCCCGTAGCAGAGTGGGCACAGGCTCGCATCTTTGCGCGACCCTTTTTTACTGCTGCGATGCAGGCGATTGGCCAAGGTTCAAGCATTCGGGAGACGATCATGCGTCTACAGGCGGAACTTACAGGCCGCATTGGTGAGGGGAGGTACTCACCGGCATCAATTGAATATGCTTACTATTTTGTGCGTCGTAAGCTGTCCGATCTGGGCAATTTCAGAATTGCGTGCCTCGGTGCTCTCCGAGAGCTGTCATCTGAGGCACTTGCAGACCGGCTTAGCCTAGGTTTTGAATGATTATGGACAGCTATAAGATAGCTATGATAGGAGATGCATCCACTGTCGCTGGGTTCGCTGCCGGCGGTGTCATAGGATTTGCGCAGGATGTGGAAGATCCTGCAGAGACGATGAACGTTTTGAACGAGCTAGTACATAGCGCTGAGTACGCGATCATTTTCATTACTGAACAGTTGGCCGAGCCGCTGTTCGATGCCATCGAGCGCATAGAAACCGGCGCCGTGCCGGCGATTATAATAGTTCCAGATCAGTCAGGAACGCGTGGTATTGGGTACGAACGGATTCGTCACGCTGTTGAGAGGGCGATCGGTATCGATCTGCTCGGTGCAAGTTAACAACTAAAGGAGAGGACGTAAAAAATGGCTGGGATCATTACACGAGTGTCAGGGCCTCTGGTGCAGGCGGAAGGCTTGGACAACCCGATCATGTACGAGGTGGTCAAAGTTGGTGAAGCTGGTCTATTTGGCGAGATCATTGGTATTGAGGGTGACAGCATATCCGTCCAAGTCTATGAAGAGACTGACGGCATTGGGCCTGGTGAACCAGTAGCTGCTACCGGAACCCAGCTCTCAGTTGAATTGGGGCCCGGACTAATTGAGCAGATTTATGACGGCATCCAGCGGCCACTTGATGTGATCGCCGGTGAGCACGGAGAATTTATCGCTCGCGGCATCGAGGCTCCTCCTATCGATCAGGAGAGGCTCTGGGAATTTACCGCTACTGCTAACGATGGAGATCAGCTCAAGGCTGGACAACAGATAGGGTGGGTGCAAGAGACGGAGATCGTGAAGCACTGGATTATGGTTCCACCAGGGTTAGCTGGTACTTTGAGTGGCTTGCGCTCAGGATCGTTCACGGTTCAGAACGTCATCGGTACTCTGGAAGACGATCTCGGCACTACGCATGAGTTGCGTTTGGCCCACCGGTGGCCAGTCCGGATTGGTAGGCCGTACCGTCGTAAGGTTAATCCGGATACACCATTAGTTACTGGCCAACGCGTAGTAGATACGTTCTTTCCTTTAGCCAAAGGTGGTACTGCTTGTGTGCCCGGACCGTTTGGATCGGGAAAGACGGTCGTTCAGCACCAGCTTTCTAAATGGGCGGATGCTGACATTATTATTTACGTTGGATGTGGTGAACGGGGCAATGAGATGACTGACGTCCTACTTGAATTCCCGGAACTAACTGACCCAAAGTCGGGGCGGCCACTAATGGAACGTACCGTACTAATTGCCAATACTTCTAATATGCCAGTTGCAGCGCGTGAGGCATCGGTGTTTACGGGTATTACGCTGGCAGAGTACTTCCGAGATATGGGCTACGACGTGGCTCTAATGGCTGACTCCACTTCGCGGTGGGCCGAAGCGATGCGAGAGATTTCAGGCCGTCTAGAGGAAATGCCAGGAGAAGAGGGATATCCCGCCTATTTGGCTTCTCGAATTGCCGAGTTCTATGAACGAGCAGGTAAGGTGATTCCTCTTAGTTCGGATGAACTGTGTTCATTGTCGGTTATAGGTGCGGTATCACCCCCTGGGGGTGATTTGTCGGATCCAGTCGTTCAAGGAACACTTCGTGAGGTGCGGGTTTTCTGGTCTCTAGAGGCACGCCTAGCCTATGCACGTCACTTTCCTTCAGTAGACTGGCTAACGTCATATTCTCTGTATTCAGATGTGATGGGGCATTTCTACGACACTGAGGTGTCGCCAAGATTTCTTGATGATCGATCCTTAGCCCTCCGGTTGCTACAAGAAGAATCCGATCTCCAAGAGATCGTAAGGCTGGTTGGGATTGATTCGGTTTCGTCCCAGGACCGGCTCGTTCTCGAGACCGCGCGATCTTTGCGAGAGGATTTTCTGCAGCAGAATGCGTTTCATGATGTGGATACATATTCGTCGCTCGATAAACAGAGGATGATGCTTCGTGTGATCCTATGTTTCCATGAGCACGGATTGGCTGCACTAGAGCGTGGCGTTGAAATAACGGCTATCGTCGACCTTCCTATCCGTGAACGGATCAGTCGGATGAAGTTCCTGCCGGAGGAAGAACGAGAATCGCTCGATGAGCTTCAAGACCAGATCAGGGATAAGGTCGTCAGTCTTGGAAAAACTGAGCTGACGACCACTAGCGGAGGTGTTTCATGATTAGGGAGTATCGGAGTGTTGAAGGGCTTGAGGGCCCACTGTTGATCGTTGACAAAATACAGGATGTAAAATTTGGCGAGTTAGCGGAAGTTGAGCTAGCTGACGGAACCATTCGTCGAGGTAAGGTGTTAGAAGCGTCTACCGGGCGTGCCTTGGTGCAGCTTTTTGAATCATCTCAAGGGATTGGAACAGGCGAGGCTTCGGTACGCTTTCTAGGAAAGAGTATGCGTGCTCGTGTTGCTCGAGAAATGTTAGGACGTATCCTTAATGGTGTCGGAGATCCTATCGACGACTCCGGCGACATTGTCCCTGAGGCGTTTCGTGACATCTCGGGGGCACCGATTAACCCATTTAGCCGCGACTTTCCGTCCGAGTTTATTCAGACAGGAATTTCAGCTATTGACGGCAATTTCACGTTGGTGAGAGGTCAAAAATTGCCTATCTTTTCTGGTTCTGGCTTGCCACATTCTCAGCTCGCCGCTCAGATTGCTCGTCAGGCACGAACGCTAGGTGATGCCGGGGACTTTGCTGTGGTATTCGCGGCAATGGGCATTACCTTTGAAGAGGCTAACTTCTTCCGTGATGATTTTGAGCGTACGGGAGCTATAGAACGCGCTGTATTATTTATAAACCTTGCGGATGATCCAGTAGTAGAGCGTATCTCCATCCCGCGCGTAGCACTAACTACGGCAGAGTTTCTAGCATTCGAGCATGACATGCATGTGTTAGTTATCCTCACTGACATGACCAATTATTGCGAAGCGCTGCGTGAGGTTTCGGCTGCCCGTAAAGAAGTGCCAGGACGCCGTGGTTATCCCGGCTATATGTATACAGATCTCTCACAGATATACGAACGAGCTGGCCGGATAAAAGGTAAACGCGGGTCCATTACCCAATTTCCAATATTGACGATGCCAGAGGATGATCGCACTCATCCGATACCTGATTTGACTGGCTATATCACTGAAGGTCAGATTTTCCTTGACCGGCCTCTTTACCGAAAAGGAATTCTCCCGCCCATTAACGTGTCGCCATCGCTATCACGCTTGATGCAGAAAGGAGTAGGTGAGGGGAAGACGCGTGAGGACCATCAGGGCGTTGCTAATCAACTGTTTGCTGCATATGCGCGTGGCAATGAGGTGCGAGAACTAGCTGTGGTGCTTGGTGAAGCATCTCTTTCTGAGGTTGATAGGCAATATGTTGCCTTTGCTGATCGTTTTGAAAGGGAATATGTGAATCAGGGTTTCTACGAAAACCGGTCGATTGAAGATACTCTTCGTATCGGCTGGAGGCTTCTTAGCCTGCTGCCACGAGGTGAATTGAAACGTGTCGATGCGGAGCATATTGATAAGTACCTGGATACTGAGCAGCCTGTATCGGGAGTGGTTGGAGCTAGTGCATAAAAAATTTTTCCTGAAAGGAATGGATAACACTTAATGGCGATTGCAGTTAGCCCGAACCGGATGGAGCTTTTACGCCTGAAGAAGAAACAGGTGGTTGCTCAGCGAGGGCATAAGCTACTTAAGGATAAACTGGAAGGCTTGCTCCAAGACTTTACTGAAATCGTGCGGCGTTATGCCTTGCTCCGGAAGGAAGTTGATGCCGAAATCAATGCTTTGTTCAAGCAATTCATTATGGCTTCTGCGTCCATGGCAGCACCGCTTTATAGAGCGGCATTATCGTTCCCGGAATGTGAAGCTCGTCTGACCATGCGGCAGCGTATGATTATGAATGTACGGGTTCCGGTGTTTGATTTCTCGATTGAAGGGACCATGATGTCCTACGGTATCGACGACACCACTATTGACCTGGACGATGCTATGGCTGCCTTGCGAGAGACTCTTGAACGTATGGTGAAGCTAGCAGAGATTGAGAAGACTATAGAGTTAGTAGCTGATGAGATTGAACGGACTCGGAGACGAGTTAACGCGTTAGAATACGTTCTGATACCTCAGCAGACTGAAACCATTAAGTACATTAGCTCTAAGTTGCAAGAGCTTGAGCGCGGTAACATTAGCCGACTAATGAAGATTAAAGATCTGGTTGCGATGTAATCCGCCGGGTGGAATATATCTTATTGGGTGAGCAGAGTTTGCTCTTGTCCGTAGCGTTCTATTCCTAACTGAATCAGGCGTTCAATTAATTTTGGATAAGGAATTCCCGACGCATCCCACAATTTTGGATACATGCTGATTCTCGTGAAACCAGGAATTGTGTTCAGCTCATTCACCATGAGCTTTCCGTCTTCTTGTAGAAAGAAGTCCACTCGTGCCATGCCGTCACAACAGATTGCCTTGTACGAGGCAATCGCCATGTCTTGCGCTCGTTGAGAGATTGACCGATTTATATCTGCTGGGATTACAATTTGTGCCCCATCATCTTCAAGGTACTTAGCTTTATAGGTATAGAACTCGTAGTGAGGAATTACCTCTCCTACCACCGAGACTATAGGATCATTGTTGCCGAGCACGGCACACTCAAGCTCCCGACCATGGATGGTGCGTTCGACTAGTACCTTTTGATCATAGGCGAAAGCATTGTTAATGGCCTCGTCGAACGTGAGTGAATTTTCTGCTTTGCAAATTCCAACTGATGAACCCAGGTTAGCGGGTTTAACGAAAACAGTGGGTCCCAGCTCATGACTGATCGTGCTCCAGTTCGGGTGAGGATCTGATCGGTGTAAGACTTTGAAGTCACCGACTGGGATGCTGGCATCTCGAAGCAGTCGCTTCATTACGTCTTTATCCATTCCAGCTGCTGCGGAAAGTACTCCAGGTCCGACAAAAGGTATTCCCATGGTCTTCAGCATCCCTTGGATTGATCCATCCTCGCCAT
Source organism: uncultured Spirochaetaceae bacterium (assembly GCA_964618015.1). Classification (GTDB taxonomy): domain Bacteria; phylum Spirochaetota; class Spirochaetia; order SZUA-6; family Bin103; genus CATQHW01. The sequence goes on from CAZTZA010000039.1 coordinate 11,899, forward strand.
ATGGTCCATGAAGTACGGGAAACACTACATCTAGTGTAAGAAGTGGTAATTCTATAGGCATAATCAGCTGCTTAGGCTTAGAGGCATCGCGAGTTGCCAATATCTGAGGTAGATGCTTATTGACTGGATGACGTTGTTTTTCAGTGCCCTGCGGGGCTTCGCTGTCATATAAAAATACCGACATATCTTCAATCTGCCATGAGCCATTTCGGTCGATACGTAGTACCACGACTTCATGAGATTTCTGGTCGATTGCGTTCACGATATTGAACGCCGATTGACGAGAAATCTCGTGTTCTGCGGAGCGACCGCCGTAAATAATGCCGACTCGGATGATTGAGTCCTACACCGGGAGGGGCAGTCATGTCATGTTTCTTCAGGAAAAAATTCCTTAAGACTTTCTTCTATAGCATGTCAACTGTACGTTCTTCACTGACGGAGAAAAAACTTATCCAACCTGGTACCGGTGAATGGCTTCCGCGTGATATATGCTATTCGTTGCCATGGGTTTGATTATAAATAGACTGATAACTGTGTTAAAGTATTATTTATAAATCAATAAAGGAGAAATTTTTCTGAGAAAGTTCATCTCATGGATAGCAGGTGAATGGTGTTGGTCTTGAGGTTTGCCAGTTCATAGGCTAAGTCATTCGAGTAAGGTGGCTATCCAGCGTTCTATGTTGACTCGCTGTCGGAGCTGATCTCATGCAGTAATACTATCAACCATAGAAGATACGGATTGTAAATTTAATCGTAGAATTTCTTCACATGCGTCTATATCTTGAGGATTCCGTCCGGGCAGTACACAGTGGCTAGCGATCGAGAGAAAGGCTGGGCAACTGTGCCGGTGCAGATTCTTTAGAACTATCATGTAGTCCGTCTCACCTTGCCCTATAGGACAATAGGTGAAATCCAGATCAGGATCATGATTAACACGCAGGTCCTTCATGTGAAGTCCGTGCACATATGGACGCACATTCTGAAAGCCGGCGGTTGCAACATCAGATTCACCGCTGTTTAAGTTGTCGGCTGGACCCCACATTACTCGAATTCGAGGAGAAGATAGTCGCTCTACAATGCGACGAAAGTTTTTCGTAGTGTTGGTGTAGTTCCAGGGCATCTGCATCAGAACCAGATTGACGTCGTAACGCTCAGCTTCTTCAATCATCAGAGAGAAGGCTTTCTCCAGTTTGTCCATCTCATTTCGGCTGATAATGCCACCGCGGGTTATCCAGCGCATCGGCCAGGTGGGTGATCCAGTGCTTTTTGGGCTGCCCGTAGTGTACTCACCCGGCCAAGCGAAAGTGAACGTGCAAATATCTCGGTAGCCTAGTCGATCACCGATCTGCATAGTCCTGACTAGTTTTGTGAAGTGCTGCCGGAATTGAGGGTGGTCTGTCATTGTGTTCACGTCTATGTCAGATAGGTGGACCTGCTTGAAAGTCCTGCTGCCGATCATTAAGGGCTGAACACTTTGGGATTCAAGACGTTTTCTAAAATCGTCAGCTTGGGAATCAGAAAAGTTCGAGATTAACCCTAATGAACCCAAGTTTTCTGCTAGGATGTACTCGAGACCGATAGCGCGTACGCGCTCAAGAGCGTGATCGAAGTCTGGTATCTTAAATTCTCCGATAGAAATACCAAATTTGAATTTATGGGTACTCACGGGCTACATAGAACCTTTATTGGAGTAGTAAAGCAAGTTGTTAGTATATTTGCGAAGATTCCCGATCATGAGATATGCATGGACGTGGCGCATTAAGCCAGATCAGATTGACGAGTACGTTCGTATGTGCAGGGATCCGTGGCCAGAGATCATGAAAGAGCATGCTGCTGCGGGTATTCGCGACTATTCAATCTATCGGGAAGGCGATCGATTTTTTTATACGTTCGAGTGTGACGACGTAGAAGCGGCTTTTCGCTATCTCGCAGCTTCTGAGCCGTTCCAGAGATGGAATGCTATTACGAGTAACATGAAAGAAGGTTCTTTTGATCTGGGACAAGAAAAACCAATCCGGTTTTTAGAGGAAGTTTTCCGGTTAGATTAACGGAAGAGAGGTTTGATCTTTGTTATATTGGTACTCATACTGTTTCTCTTGAGTGTATGGCCCCTTCGTCTATCGGCTAGGACGCGAGACTCTCATTCTCGAAAGAGGGGTTCGATTCCCCTAGGGGCTAACCATATTTTGTTGGCAGCTACTATGTAATCACTCGTTTACATAGTAAAGGTATTGCTCTGATACAAAATTCGATTCCGGTAAATGTCCTGAGTAATTTTTTAGTGATGGATTAGGTATTGACCACCATTTTTCTTGTAGAAATAGCTGAGCTGAAGATTATCTCTTTTGACTATGTAGACGGATAGATTCACCTTAGTCTTGGGGAATAAAAATGTTACTTTTGATTACAGGTGACTCAATTTTAAGTAAGTCAGTATCAATGCCGTTTCTAGGGAAACCAGAAGAGATCAAAAATCTATGTATGGGCGCCAGTAGTCGCGAAAGAGCTTAGACAGGGATCGCTATATCAAGGATGTCATTTCAGATTGAATCATTTAGCATTTTCTGACAGTCGATAGGGCTGCCGGTAGCTTAAGTTTCTATCAATGGATCCGAGAACCTTCTGCGATATGGAGATGAATCTAACGATGTTTTCAAAAAATCAATTCGCGTGAGAATATCTTCTATCTTGCGTGGCTTGACCATAAGCCGTGAGCTTTCGCTCACGTACTAAATGAAATGAAACGTATTGTTATCATTGGTGCTGGCTTTGGTGGCTTGGCGTCTGCTGCCTTGCTGGCGAAAGACGGGTTCGATGTCACAGTCTTAGAAAAAAATGACCAGCCTGGCGGGCGGGGAATGCTGTTTCAGGAGAGGGGATTTTCTTTTGATATGGGGCCGTCATGGTATCTGATGCCAGACGTGTTTGAGCGTTTCTTTGCCCGATTTAGTAGTTTACCGACAGACCACTATGGTCTCACTCGTCTAGACCCAGCTTATCGTGTTTACTTTGACGACGGGGATCCTACTGATATTTCCGCTGATATAGGCCGGAACTTTGATCTATTTGAACGAATCGAACCGGGAGGCGCTGATGCTTTGCGTAGTTATCTTGCGAGGGCTGCGTATCAATACCGCTTCTCGATGGATCGGTTCATTTATCGCGATTACCGCTCTCTTTTGGATTTTCTTGATGGAGAACTGATAATACAAGCTACTCGGCTCCGTCTTTTGGGACGTATGGATCGATTGGTGGCACGGTTTTTTAGAGATGACCGTTTACGGAAACTACTAACTTATAACTTAGTTTTTCTAGGCTGCTCACCCAGCAGGGCTCCGGCGCTCTATGCCCTGATGGCGCATACTGATTTTAACTTGGGTGTCTGGTACCCGGAGGGGGGAATGAATGGTGTGGCCCGCAGCCTTCATCAATTGGCGGTAGACCAGGGTGCCAAGTTTGTATTCAACTCACCGGCTACTCAAATTCAAGTCGATGGAATCCGTGCGACGGCGGTGGAATCTGCCACTGGTCGTTATCCTGCCGATATAGTACTTGCTAACGCTGATTACCATCACGTCGAACAGGTTCTACTTCCTTTCGAGGCGAGATCGTATTCTCAACGCTACTGGGACCGTCGGGCAGTTGCCCCGTCCGCCAGCGTCGTGTTTCTCGGATTGGACAGAAGGGTTCCAGGTTTAGCCCACCATAATTTGCTTCTGCAGCATGGCTGGGAAGAGCATTTTCAGAACATCTTTGACATACCCGCATGGCCCAGGAGGCCAGCTCTTTACGTTTGCTGCCCGTCGAAGAGCGATCCAGCCGTTGCTCCACCCGGAGGTGAAAACTTATTTCTAATGATGCCTGTCGCCGCAGGCCTTAGTGACAGCGATTCTGCTCGAGAGAAATGTTTTGAGATTATGTTACATGCGTTAGAGAAGACGATCGGGGAAGGTATTTCAAGCTCAATTCGTGTCCAACGAGTTTTTACGCAACGCGACTTTTCCTCTACATTTAATGCGTTCCGTGGTACGGGACTTGGGTTGTCGCATACACTGCGGCAGACAGCAATTTTTCGGCCGTCGGTACAGAGCCGCCGTGTGAATAACTTGTTTTTTGCTGGTCAATATACGCCACCGGGTATTGGTGTTCCGATGACTCTGATCGCTGCTACCATTGCGAGAAATCGAATAGTTGCAGATACGGGGATGTTCTCCTGACTCACGATCCTCGTCTAACACGTATTTTCCGCGCGGGTAGCAGGACTTACTTCGTATCAAGCATTGCTTTTCCGTCAGCGCTACAAGCAGATGTGTATGCGCTATACGCATTCGTAAGAACGGCTGATAATTTTGTGGATCAACCTCCGGGACTACAGGACGGCAGAGGGTTCGATCGGTTTAGGGATGATTACGTCCGAGCTGTCGCAAGCGGATCTCATAGTAATCACATCATTAATTCTTTCGTTGAATTGTCGATGCGCAAACAGTTTCATAGCGAGTGGGTGGATTCATTTCTTGATGCCATGGCACAGGATCTCACTCAGAGTCAGTACGTGACTATCGACGACACGCTCCGATATATGTACGGAAGCGCAGAGGTGATCGGACTGATGATGGCTTCAATAATGGAGCTGCCACAGCGCGCACATGGGCCTGCGCGATTGCTCGGACGTGCCATGCAATACATCAACTTCATTCGTGATATATCCGAAGACTTGCAGCTTGGACGTACCTACCTGCCGCTTAAGGAAATAGAAGCTGCTGGTTTAAATAGCCTTCAGCCTGAAGATGTTCGTCGTAATCCGAGCGCATTTCGTCAGTTCGTCCGCGATGAAATTGAACGTTATATAGGTTGGCAGAAAGTAGCAGAAACTGGTTTTTGCTTTATTCCTCGGCGGCCACGCGTTGCGATTTACACTGCTTCAGCCATGTATCGGTGGACAGCTAGACGTATTTTTCGTGATCCCATAATTGTTTTTCATAAAAAGGTTAAGCCGTCGGTAGGCCGCATTTTTTCCACGATCGCGATTAGCACCTTGAGAGGTTAAGCGGGCTCGTAATCATATAGCTAAAGAACAGGGAAGAATTTCTATGAAAAGATATTCAAAGGTTTAGTTACGCGTTCGGTGTATAATTCATCCAGGATAGGCAATGCATCCATAGTCAGAGTGGATGTGGTTTTGAAAACCGTCCCCCTATCTCAAATTATTTGAGTCCATTATGAAATCTTTCTCAGCAATTGCTGTAGTTCGCGAGCGTCAAGAGTGGAAATAACAACTTCTGGGGATTCGAGGTTAGTGACTTTCTGCGATGATCGGCCGCCACATATTATAGTTGTGTCGTTGCCGCAACGATCAGCCACTTCTTGAAGCTGCAGCGCCGTCCGGAAGGGTCCGTTGGATTCATAATGCTGAGCATTAGTAGGCGCGCTTCTTGTGCACGTACAGTATGGGCAATCTCATCTGGCGGTACGTCAGGTCCTAGGTAGGTTACCCGCCACCCTTCGACAGCAGCCGTCATGGCTGTCCCCAAGATCCTAACTCACGGCAGTCACCCTGTAGGGTGGTAGCGACTGCGGTGGCGGCTTCTCTGTTTGGTACGGAATGCTCAAAAACGCTGCCTAGATAAGTGCGCAATTCTGCCGTTTCCATATGCTCATGGGCAATGCGCATTGATCTATCGGTATATTGATTACCGACATCTCTCATAACGGGAGATAAGAGCTTATCGAGAAGATCGACGGCACCGAAGTGTTGATGTGCCTTCATGACCTTTCCAGTGAGGTCCCTGGGATCGAGATCAGAGATCGCCTGCAGACAGGCATCCCTTGCTTCTTGACCAGCATTTATTGTGTCGATGATCGAAGGCAGAGAAGGCTGACGCACCAAGGTGTCTTCTGATATATATTTAAGCAATGTCTCATCTGGGAGAGGCGCGACTTGCCCGATCGAGTGACCGGTCTTGATGGTAATTGATAGGAGGCGCAGCCGGTCAACATCTTCATCGGTGTATAGTCGACGGTTGGCGGCACTTCTTCTTGGCGTTACTGCGTTGTACCGGTTCTCCCACTGGCGAAGTACATGCGCTGAGAGTCCGGTGCGGCGAACGACTACGTTTATAGGGTGCTCTCCAGGAGCCGACATTCATGCACCGCAGGTGGCCTCCGAGGATGCATCAATATTAGGTCACATGACCGGTGTCTTTCATTAGTCTGAATCGTGTAGTTCTGAGTCCAATGGTGAGGCGATGTCTATTTCTAAAATTGACATCGTTTAGACAGATAGAAATACTATTGGACAATTGTGGCCGATGAGACTTACCAGAGATCACGTTCGTCGGGGCTGACCTCGGCCTCTCGAGCCTTGGCGTTTGGAATTATCTTTAGCCTGGCTTTTACCTTTCTCATTTGGCTGCTGGGAGGTTGGCTTTCCAAAGTTCCTCATGCGGAAGATGCTGGTGCATCTTGGTATTATTGGAAGTTAATTAATCCCACTCTGATTACTAGGCTGACAGCGTGGGGATTCTACTTGCTTCACCAAATTTCATTCTGGTTGATTATCGCATATGCCCAACGGACAATAGGGCGTAGTCGCTCTCGCTATTCCAAGTCTTTGCGCTTTCCAAACGTGTTGGCGCTTATAGTCAATGGATTTTTTATCACCTTACATATGGTGCAGACACATCTTTGGTACGACGGTCTAGCCCAAGATGTGTCTATCTGGAGCTCTCTGGGCTCAGTCTTAGTGCTTCTGGTCTGGGTGTTATTAATGGAGAATCAGCGTCGCGGACTGTTTTTTGGTAAGAAGATCAGCTTTCCACAGAGGCTCAATTCTGTGGCGAGGCGCTATCATGGTTATTATTTCGCGTGGGCAATCGTATATACGTTTTGGTACCACCCTATGGAGTCTTCAAGCGGCCACCTAATTGGGTTCTTGTATATGTTTCTCTTGTTGCTCCAGGGAAGCCTGTTCTTTACTCGGGTGCATGTAAGTCGCTTGTGGACAATATTTTTGGAAGTATTCGTTCTTGCTCACGGTACTTTAGTCGCAATAATGCAGGGTACGGGCATGTGGCCAATGTTCGCGTTCGGATTTGGAGGCATATTCGTGATCACTCAAATGCATGGGTTGAACTGGTCGCGGTCTCTTCGAGGGCTTGTGCTTGCTGCTTATTTGGTCGGAGCTTTATCCGTGTATGGGTTTTTCGGGTGGGAACGACTGTCGGAAGTAGTGCGCATCCCAATTATCGTTTCCGTGGCGGTTTTCGGGCTTGCTGGAGTCATCGGCGGTTCGATAGGCGTGCTACGAATTATTCGTCCAACTGCTTTTCGCAGATCTTAGTGCTGCATACAGTCAGACCCTGGGAGGAGCAAATGGTGGGGCTTGTCGTAAGGAAGCGCACCGTAAGTGTTAGAAATCCTCCAAGCTGAATCTATAACCTCGTATTTGGGCGAGTGGTGCATCATCGTTAATATAGCCGGCAACAAGAAAATGACCTGGATCATACTCCACCCAGCCGGTATATGCGCCGTCAGCTCCGGTATTTCTATTGTCTAACTCAAGGGGGAGCAATAGCCCTTACTGTGAGGCC